>PWQG01000389.1 GCA_003556835.1 Gammaproteobacteria bacterium | reverse complement strand
CCAGGTGCGGCGCAATCAGTCCGCGAATCTCATTCTCGGTGATCCTCTCGACCGCCGTATTGATGCGCACCGACCGGATCGGCCGGTTCAGCAGCGGACCTTCCATGCTGGGCATATTCAGATCCGGCATGTCGAATTCTATCGCCGTATACTGTCCGGCCCAGGCGGTTGCCGGTTCCCGGAATTGCCATGCGGCTGCGACCAGGGCACAAACCGACAACAGGGTCAGCCAGCGCAGAAGTCGGGCTCCGGCGCCGCGGCCCGTTCCTGCAGCAGCCACGTCATCACCAACGCGCTGACCCCGGCCGCGATCCGAGGCAAAATCCTCCGGAAGATCACCACTGTAGGCGTTGAATGATCCCACTGTTGCTTTTCTACTCATGATTCAGTTCTGACTCCCATACAATATGGTCAGTACAAGATCACCGAAATCGAGACCGGCCGCCTTTGCCGCTATCGGCACCAGACTGTGATCGGTCATTCCAGGAACGGTATTGATCTCCAGAAGGTAGAAATCCCCCTCCTCGTCCTGCATGAGGTCCACCCGGCCCCAGCCCTCACAGCCCACCGAATCGAATGCGGCCCGCGACAGGGTGGCAAGTCGCTCCTGTTGTGCGGGGGCCAGATTGGCAGGGCAAATATAGTGAGTGTCTTCCGCTAGGTATTTCGCTTCGTAATCATAGAACTCACGATCAGTGCTCAGCTCGATGGCCGGCAGGACTTCACCCTGCAGCAGGGTGACCGTGAACTCTCGTCCTTTGATCCTGCGTTCCGCCATCACCAGGGAATCAAACTCACGCGCCGTTTCC
Source organism: Gammaproteobacteria bacterium (assembly GCA_003556835.1). Lineage (GTDB taxonomy): Bacteria > Pseudomonadota > Gammaproteobacteria > Pseudomonadales > Pseudohongiellaceae > PWQG01. The sequence goes on along the minus strand of PWQG01000389.1, from coordinate 2,559 downwards.
CAGGCCTTGCGCAGCGCCGGCGCACTATCCACCATCGACATGCCGATACTCGAACCTTCGTGCACCGGCTTGACCACCAGTTCCCCATAATCCCGGATGAGCTGATCCCATTCGCTGTTCTCGTCCAGCACTTCTCCTTCCGGCACCGGTAGTCCAAGACAGGACCAGAGCTGTTTGGTCCGAGCCTTGTCCATGGTCAGTGCCGAGGCCAGCACACCACTGCCTGTGCAGGGTATTCCCATCATCCCGAGCATGCCCTGCAGCTGGCCGTCTTCACCGCCTCTGCCATGCAGTATGTTGAATACCCTGTCCACGCTCTGTTCGCGCAACTGCACGGCAAGGTCGTCAGCCACATCGATGCCGATTGCATTGACACCACGCTCGCGCAGAGCGCGCAGCACAGCATCTCCGCTGAGCAGGGAAATCGCTCGCTCCGCGGAACGCCCGCCCATCAGCACGGCAACCTTTTCATGCCGGGACGTTCGTACGATTTTTTCCAGATCCGCTCGCTTCACAGTAAACCTTCCTTGCCCAGTTTTCGCGCCAGGTTGCCCACACTTCCTGCCCCCTGGGTGATGACAATATCGCCATCCCGGAGCACATCACGCAGCACCGACTGCACTTCGTCCTCATCCTGCACGTATATCGGATCAACCTTGCCCCGCTGTCGCAGGCTCCCGCACAGACTCCGGGAATCGGCCCCGGGAATCGGTGATTCACCCGCCGCATAGACATCCAGCATCAGAAGCACATCGACCTCAGATAGTACCTTGACAAAATCGTCGTACAGATCCTTGGTACGGGTGTAGCGATGTGGCTGGTAAATCATCACCAGTCGAGCATCCGGCCAACCGGCACGCAGGGCATCGACCGTGGCTCGAACCTCGCTCGGATGATGCCCATAGTCATCGAGCAGTTTTACCGTGCCGCCTCCCGGGATCGGAAAATCGCCCTGGATGTCGAAACGCCGTCCGACGCCCTGAAACTGGTTCAGTGCACGTATTATGTTGGAGTCGGCCACTCCTTCATCCGTGGCCACAACGATGGCCGCCGTGGCATTCAAGGCATTGTGGCGACCGGGTATGTTCAGGCTTACGGCCAGAGGCTCTGCGCGACCCGGTCGGATCACCTCGAAATCGGTGTACTGCTCACGCTGCCGCATGTTGCGTATGCGATAGTCGGCTTTCTCGGAGAAGCCGTAGGTGATGATGGGCCGTGAGATCCTGGGCAGCACCTCGGCAACCACGGGGTCATCGATACAGAGTACGGCGAGACCATAGAAAGGCAGGTTGTGCAGGAACTCGATGAAGTATTTCTTCACGTTCTCGAAATTGCCGTCATAGGCATTCATATGATCAGCGTCAATATTCGTGACAACCGCCACCATCGGCTGGAGATGCAGGAAGGAAACGTCGCTCTCATCCGCCTCGGCCACCAGGTATCGACTCTCACCCAGTCCGGCATTGGCACCGGCGCTGTTCAGGCGGCCACCAATGACGAAGGTGGGATCGAGCCCGGCTTCGGTCATGATGGAAGCCAGCAGACTGGTTGTGGTGGTTTTCCCATGTGTTCCCGCGATGGCGATGGCGTGCCGGTAGCGCATCAGTTCAGCCAGCATTTCCGCCCGGGGTATGGCCGGTTTACCCAGCTCGGCCGCAGCCCGCATCTCGGGATTATCACTGGTCACGGCACTGGAGAACACCACGACATCAGCATCCCGCACGTTGTCTTCATGGTGACCGATGAACACCTGGACGCCCAGACTCACCAGACGCTCGGTCACGGCAGAGCCCCGGATGTCAGAGCCGGTCACAGAATAGCCCTGATTGCGCAGCACCTCCGCGATACCACACATGCCCGCACCACCGATACCGATGAAATGGATCGTTCGGATGCGGCGCATTTCCGGGACCATATGTCTTTCCGTGCCGGCGTCGTTACGCGACATGACATTCCTCCAGACAAAGTGTGGCAACCCGTTGCGCAGCCTCGGGACGTGCCAGCGTCCGGGCCGAGTCGGCCATGCCCTGCAACAGGCCCCGATTGGCCGAGAAGCGCTCCAGCAGTTCGGCCAACGTGCTCGCAGTGAATTCTTTCTGACTGACGAGTACCGCTGCACCGGCCTTGCTCAACCATTGCGCATTGATCCTCTGGTGGTCATCCACGGCAAAGGGAAACGGAATCAGTACAGACGGTAATCCTGCCACCGCCAACTCGCTGACTGTGGTGGCTCCGGCGCGGCACACGACAATGTCTGCCCATTCGTAAGCCGCGGCCATGTCTTCGATGAAGGGCGCCACACGACATTCTTCACCATCCATTGGCAGACCGTGCCTGTCATACTCGGCGCTGGCTTCAAAGTACTTGTCGCGTCCGGTCTGATGCCAGACCTGGGGGCGCACATCGGCAGGCATTCCCTGCAGGGCCTCGGGAATAACTGCGTTGATCGCCTTTGCGCCCAGGCTGCCACCAAGCACCAGCATGTTGAGCCGCTCACCATTGAAGCGCTGCCGAGTGGTCTGCTCATGCAGTCTGCTGATTTCGTTGCGTACCGGGTTG
>PWQG01000405.1 GCA_003556835.1 Gammaproteobacteria bacterium | reverse complement strand
TGGCGTGACCGGTAGATCTGCTCGGCAAACCCGCCGTCCTCGGGCGCCATGCAGATCATGGTCGCCCGGCTCTATGACCGGCTGCTGCCGCCCGAGGCCAGTCGCGAACAGCAGATACGCGCCTTTGTCGACGCCCAGCGCCTGGCCTATGCGGACCGGGACCAGTATTTTGCTGATCCCGATCATGTTGCCATACCGCTTGATCTGCTGTTGGAGCCGCAGTACCTGCAACACCGTGCCGACAACCCGGTTGCCCCCGGTGCCACGCCGCAATACGGCGATCCGGCGGTAGTGCTCGGTCATGAAGCCGCCCTGCAGTGGGCTGAAGACCGCACCCGGGAGATGGCCGGCACCACGCACTTCTCCATTGTGGACAATGACGGCAATGCGGTGTCCGTGACCATGACGGTGGAGTCACCTTTCGGCTCCTCCCGCTGGGTGCATGGCTTCCTGCTCAACAATGAGATGACCGACTTTGCCTTCGACTACGATCCGGAAGGCCTGCCCATGGCCAACCAGGTGCGACCTGGCGCTCGACCGCGCTCATCGATGTCGCCGACGATCATCCTGGATGGCGATGGCAGTCTGTATATGGTGACCGGCTCACCCGGTGGCAATTCCATTCCCGCCTACACCGCCAAGAGCATCCTGGCCATTGAGGATTGGGGGCTCGACGTTCAGGAGGCGGTGGATTTCCCCAACATCATCGCCCGCGGTGAAACCGTGCGCGTCGAGATCGGCCGTGAACCCGGCCAGCAACTCGCCGACCAGTTGCGCGCCGCTGGCTATGATGTGCAGGAAAGCGAAGGGGAGAACTCCGGCCTGCACGTGATCCTGGTGACCGATGAGGGCCTGGTCGGCGCCGCGGATCCGCGCCGGGAGGGCACGGTGGTTTCGGGAGGGCGGTGAACCTTAGCGGTTTGTCGCTCAGTCCTTGGGGGAAAGTTCCTGACCGCTACCATGTAGAAATCTCACGGTCACCCCGTGTTCGACAGGAGCACCAGATCATAAATGGGAGTGCTGAATTAACTACCGGGCCATACGGCGAGCGGCCATCACTCGATATTCTGTACCTGCTCCCGAACCTGTTCAATCAGGACCTTGAGCTCCACCGCATTGAGTGTGGTCTCCGCCACCACCGACTTCGATGACAGGGTGTTGGCCTCCCGGTTCAGCTCCTGCATCAGGAAATCCAGGCGCCGGCCGATTGGTTCGTCCAGTGTCAGCACCCGTCGCACTTCGGTGACATGGGTCTCGAGCCGGTCCAGTTCCTCGTCGACATCACACTTCTGTGCCAGCAGGGCGATCTCCTGCTCGATGCGGGTGGGATCGAGTTCCTCGCGGAAGCCGGCCAGGCGTTCCTCGATCAGGGCCTGCTGCCGGGCCAGGATATCCGGCAGAAGACCACGCACTTCACCGACGATCCGGCTGATGCCCTCCAGCCGCTTTTCGATGATGCTGGCCAGTTCCTCGCCTTCACGCTGGCGTGAGGCATCCAGCTCATCCAGGGTGGTCTCGAACAGTTCCATGGCCCGCGCGGCGATCGCCTCGATATCCGGTTCTGGCTCCTGCAAAACCCCCGGCCATTTCAGCAGTTCTGCCACCGAAAGTGGAGCGGCGTCGCCCACGGTCTCCCGTACTTCCTGACCCAGATTGGTGAGGGTGCTCAACAGTTCCCGGTCCAGGCCCAGCGACCGGGCCGTGTCATTGCTGGCATGAAAACGCAGTTGGCAGTCCAGTTTGCCCCGGCCCAGACGGCGGCGCAGCGTTTCGCGCACCTTCGGTTCGATGGGTCGCAGCATCTCGGGCAGCCGCAGCGATGGCTCCAGGTAGCGGTGGTTGACCGAGCGGATTTCCCAGCTCAGGCTGCCCCATTCCAGTTCCATCTGCTTGCGGGCGAAAGCGGTCATGCTGGCTACCATGGTATCGGGTCCTTTTGGGTGAAGGTTTTGGATGACAGTGCCCACTGACTATACTGCCGGTGCAGTGACGACGTCGTAGTGTAACCCAATCGCCGGCAATTGAAAGCCGATCCGGCTAATCCGGCTCGCCATTGCCGCGTGATTCCGGGATAATCGCCGGCAGATACGCGAAAAACATCCAAGCGACATAATGAGGTTTCATGAACGATCTGACACGACCCAGCCAACGCCTGCCCGATCAACTGCGCGACATCCGACTGAGCCGCAACTTCACCAAACACGCTGAAGGTTCGGTGCTGGTGGAATTCGGTGACACGCAGGTGATCTGCACCGCCAGTGTGGAGGCTTCCGTGCCGCGCTTTCTCAAGGGCACCGGCACCGGCTGGGTCACCGCCGAATACGGTATGTTGCCGCGCTCGACCGGCTCGCGCATGGACCGGGAAGCGGCCCGTGGCAAGCAGGGCGGCCGCACCCTGGAAATCCAGCGTCTGATCGGCCGCTCACTGCGCGCGGCCCTGGACATGAGCCTGCTCGGTGAGAACACCATCCGCATCGACTGTGACGTGATACAGGCTGATGGAGGCACACGCACCGCTTCCATCACCGGTGGTTGTGTGGCCTTGCATGATGCCATCGGGACCATGCTGGAGCGGGAGATGATCAAGCAGAGCCCCATGGTCCAGCTGATCGGTTCGGTGTCGGTGGGCATCTGGAAAGGGGTGCCGGTACTCGATCTGGACTACATCGAGGATTCCAGCGCCGATACCGACATGAATGTGGTGATGAACGACAAGGGTGGCTTTATCGAGGTACAGGGCACAGCCGAGGACGGCGCCTTCGATTTCAATGAACTGGAACGCATGGCGGCATTGGCACAGAAGGGCATCGATGAACTGATCACCTTGCAGAAAACGACACTGGGTATTGACTGACAGCGACAGGAAGGAGGCCGATCATGAGTCTGGAGGTCTATCAGCAACGCTTTATCGAGTTTGCCATTCGCCATGGCATGCTCTGCTTTGGTGAGTTCACGCTCAAGTCCGGTCGCACCAGTCCGTATTTCTTCAATGCCGGACTGTTCAATACCGGCAAGGCCCTGGGCTTTCTCGGTGGCAGTTACGCGGCCGCCATCCGTGCCAAGGCGCCGGACTTCGACATGCTTTTCGGTCCGGCCTACAAGGGCATTCCCCTGGTGTCGGTCACCGCTGCCGCCCTGGCGCAGGAGCATGGTGTGGACAAGCCCTGGTGCTTCAATCGCAAGGAAGCCAAGGATCATGGCGAAGGCGGTGACACGGTGGGTGCCTCGCTCAATGGCAAGGTGCTGATTGTGGACGATGTGATCACGGCCGGCACGGCCGTGCGCGAGGTCATGGCCTTGCTGGAGCGCCACAAGGCACATGCCGCAGGCATTCTGGTGGCCCTGGATCGCCAGGAGCGCGGACAGGGAGAACTGTCTGCGATCCAGGAGATTGAACAGGAGTTCGGCATC
>PWQG01000129.1 GCA_003556835.1 Gammaproteobacteria bacterium | reverse complement strand
CTCCATGGTTGGTAAGTACTTGATGCATGACCTGGTAGTAGCCGTTGAGCGTCTCCTCCTCTTCCAACCACAATCCTACCAGATCCCCTGAGGAGTCATCGGAGCATACATGCAGCGTGGTCGTCCCCAACCCCTTGATCCACACATAGGATGAGGCATCCATCTCCAGACGTTCCCCATAGTACTTTGAGCGCGGTTTGGTGGGGTGACACCACACTCCCGTGTGCTGTTCTATCTCCAGGGCTGAGAGCATCTTCAGCTGGTCCCTGGTCATCTCCTCACGCTTCTTCTGCTCTTTGAGCAGCTTATTGAGCCTCCTCCTGGTACTGCGCTTACACTTCACCGACAGCTCCCCTACTTGAAACGCACGTTTTCTCAAGCAGGAACTCGATACTTCAATCTTGCCATATTCCTTCAGCAGCCGATGTTGTTCAGTAAAGTTCGAGTTTGCCACGTCATGGGCGTCAAGAAACTGCTTCACCTGATCAAAATCAATCTTATTGACCGGATTCCTTCCGGTATTTCCGTGGATGAAGCAGTCCATTTCCTGCTCTCTATAGGCTCTCAGCTTCCGCTCTATCGTCCGTGAATGGACGCCTAGGCGTATTGCTGCTCGAATCTTTGTGCTTTTCCCTTCCGCAAGAGCTTTGATCTCTTGCATTGCTGTCCCGTCCCAGGTCATACTGATACCGCCTTATAGTGAGGTGGGTTGGTTCCGGTTGATGGCGAATCTCTGGGAACCAACCCTTTTTTATTGCTTCCGGGTACTCTATCAGATTTTAAGGATTATTACTCAAGCTTTCTTCTCTGCTGAGCCATTCCTTATCCTCTTGCGACAAAGTCCCTTCCGTTTACCTATGACAATATCACTTCCTAATAAGGGGTGAGGTAAGAAAAGATTGGCAGATGACTTGACAAAAACAGCAAAAATAGCGCATATTAGTCACCGTTGCCGGTTATTCATGGTGGGCGTAGTTCAATGGTAGAGCACCAGATTGTGGTTCTGGTTGTTGCGGGTTCGAGTCCCGTCGCTCACCCCTTTTTTTCCTGCAGCTTGCAGTATTGCGTCCGTAGCTCAGTTGGATAGAGCGCCGGACTTCGAATCCGTAGGTCGCAGGTTCGAATCCTGCCGGGCGTACTACATAATGTTTTTTTACGGGCCGTTAGCTCAGCTGGTAGAGCAGCAGACTCTTAATCTGCGGGTCGAAGGTTCGATCCCTTCACGGCTCATACCCAGCTACCGGATCAGGCAGTATGTTGACTTAATTCGGTATCTGTGTATAATCACTGCGAGAGTGGTGAAATTGGCAGACACGCTAGACTTAGGATCTAGTGCCTTACGGCGTAAGGGTTCAAGTCCCTTCTCTCGCATAAGGGATATAGAACCTAGCTGCCGGGTTCGATCCTGAACATGCGCGCGAGAGTAGCTCAGCGGTAGAGCTCCACCTTGCCAAGGTGGATGTCGCGGGTTCAATTCCCGTCTCTCGCTCTTATAAGCGTATAGGCGATCCGAATTCGGGTCGCCTTTTTTTGTTGCCGCCTGTGCATGCAAATCAAGCGGGTCAATCGGCTGACCAACTGTAGCCGAAAGACGCTGTCTTTAGTATATTATACATACTCCATACAAGAGGAAGGTTTATGGTATCTGATAAGAAGGTTAAGGAACTCGAGCAGTCCGCAGTTGAGCTGACATTGACAGTAGGTGCACAGGATGTGCAGTCATCCTATGACGAGGTGCTGAAGAAGTACATGAAATCCGCCCATATCAAGGGGTTCAGGAAGGGAAAAGTCCCTGTTGCAGTACTTGAGAAAAAATACGGCGATGCCCTCAGGGAGGAGTCCATGCTTGATATCATGGATGCAGCCCTTAAGGAGGCCCTGGAGGAGATCGATGACGCTCACCGGCCGCTCCCCTACAGCCAGCCGACCCTCGTGAAAGAGGATGAGACTAAGCTGGAGCTTAACAGTGATTTCAGCTTCTCCGTGACCTATGATGTGTATCCCAAGATAGTCCTGAACAAGTACTCTGAGTATGAAGTTGAGGTACCCAAAGTAGTGGTCGGTGAGGAAGATATCCAGCGGGAACTCACCGGTATGCAGGAACAGAATGCTATGGTTATCGAGACCGATGAGTCTGCCGGAGAGAAGAGCATCGTTACGGTAAACTACTGGCAATTTGATGACGACGGCAATGAGATGCCGGATACCCGGCGGGAAGATTTTACCTTCACCATCGGCAGTGGCTACAACTACTACCACATTGATGAAGATGTGATCGGGATGAAGAAGGGAGACGCTAAAACCGTCACCAAGGATTATCCCGAAGACTTCGAGGTCGAGGACCTCGCCGGTAAGAGCGTCAAACTGCAGGTGGAGATCATTGCGGTGAAGAAGCGGGATATCCCTGAACTGGACGATGAATTCGCCCAGGATGTGAGCGAAAAGTATGAGACCCTCGCTGACCTCAAGCAGGATATAACCGACCGTATGAATAAAGACCTGGAAAACCAGATGAAGGACCTCAAGATCAGTCGGGTAGTCAATAAGATCATAGAGGACAATCCCTTCAGCATCCCGGATTCCATGGTTGAGGCCCAACTGGAGGACTCCTGGAACAGCTATGTAGCCCGGTACCAGATGCCGGAGGAACAGCTGATGAAATTTCTTGAAATGCAGGGAGTCAGCAAAGAGACCATCATCGAAGGATGGAGAGAAGATGCAGCCTACTCCTTAAAGCATTCAGTGGTCATCCAGTCCCTGGCGGATAAAGAGCAGATTGAGGTCTCCGACGAGGAAGCTGACAAAGCGCTCGAAGAGGAGCTTGCAGCTGCCGGACAGACTGAAGAGCTGAAGCCTGAGATGAAGGAGTACTACCGGCATATGCAGAAGGCGCAGCTGAAAAACCAGAGGGCTGCGGAAGTGCTGCTTGAAAAGAACACCTTCAAGGAAGGCAAGGAAATGAGCCTGGAAGATTTTATCCAGGGTAAGAGTGACAAATAATTGGAGGGATTCATGAGTCAGCGTGAGTATATGAGCAACCTGGTTCCCATGGTAGTGGAACAAACTGGAGTGGGAGAACGCTCCTATGATATTTTTTCGAGACTGTTAAAGGAGCGCATTGTGTTTCTTGACGGTGAAATCCACGACGCCATGGCTGATCTTGTGGTAGCCCAGCTGCTCTACCTGGAATCCCAGGATCCCGAACGGGATATCAGTCTATATATCAATTCCCCCGGGGGAAGTGTAACCGCAGGGCTGGCAATATATGACACGATCCAGTACCTGCGTCCTGATGTGCAGACAATCTGCATGGGCCAGGCTGCTTCCATGGCGGCTCTGCTGCTGACCTGCGGAACCGAGGGAAAACGGTTTATCCTTCCCTCCGCTAGAGTACTGATCCATCAGCCCTGGGGCGGTG
>PWQG01000292.1 GCA_003556835.1 Gammaproteobacteria bacterium | reverse complement strand
GTACCGCCGGTAAGTTTCAGGCGTGGAGTCTCGACAGGGCGATAATTCAGTGTTCCGAGCAGTAGGGTCGAGTTGCTTCCGCGGTATCCGCTGGAGCTGTATTCGACCACGCCACCCAGGCTCCAGGGACCGTCCAGATCGTGGTCCAGTTCCAGCCCCAGTGTCGGATTGGTGCCGCCCCGGTCGAAATCGGTGACCCCGGCAAACACCCCGAACGTATTGCCCGAGCCTCCCGCCGTCTGTGCGGTGACCACTCGGGGTAACAGCAGCGCCAACACGGTGAGGATAAGCAGGGTCAATGTCTTCTTGTCTTGCATATGGGGCTCCTTGATAAGTAAAAAGAAAGTGTCCGGGATACCGGTTCTGGTTTTCAAAAGCAATATCTGTTCCACATGGCCCGAATCGCTTTGCTGCCGGGCATCCCGTGCTGCGTCAGTCGTGTGCTGATGTCGGGATTTCCCAACACTTTTACATGGAATTCTGCTAACCCCCTGTTCCTTCGGAAAACCGATGTGTCGGGCCTTCCCGACATATGTTATTACCTGAAAAATTTACCAAAATCCGGGAATAAAACATCGAACCGAACCGTCATCAGAGCGACACTTGAACGAATAGGAGGAAGTGATCATGACACGCACTATCTATACAATCATTGCATTACTGAGTGCTCTTTCCATGAATGCTGTCCTGGCCCAGGAGTCCGATACGGATTCCAGCACGGATTCTGACGTGGCACTTGAGACTGAAGCCAGTGCAGAGGTCAGCGCAGAAGTCGAGGCGGAGGCCAACGTCAACGACGATGCTCGAGTCGAAGCCCAGGAGGAAGTTTCCGGTAACATCACCGCCGAAGCCGCAGTGGATGCGGGTAGTGCTGTTTCCGCTGCGGTTCAGGAAGCCCGGGAAGCGGGAGAATCCGTTTCTGACGCGGCAGTAGCGGCCGGCACACAGGTGTCGTCGGAAGTTCGTGCTGCTGTTGAGGCACGCCTGGAAGAAGTCCGTGCGACCGGCGCTGAAGCCCGGGCTGCTGGCCAGGCCAGGGGCCGTGAAGCCGCTGAAGCGGCACGCGAAGCCCGTGACATGGCTTCTGAAGAAGCTCGCGAGACCGCTTCCCAGGAAGCACGACAGGAAGTTCGTGGCAATGTTGGTGCCGAGGTGAGTGCGCAAGCACGCAGCCAGGTGGGCAGTGAAGTACGCGAACAGCTGCGCCAGGAGACTCGTGGTGAAGCGGATGCAGCGGCGCGCAGTGAAGTGGCTGCAGAAGCCCGTTCGTCGGTGCGTGAAAGTGTACAACAGACCTTGCGTGGTCGCCCGGGCGGCCAGTGATCGCCGCGCGGTCTGAAAGGGACCGGGCCGGCGCGTGCAGCGCGTCGGCCTTTTTCATGTGATGAGGAGGTTTTCATGAGTCGTCCGGATTTTGCCGAACGCGGACCCGCGCTACCCGCCAGCCTGGCGGCTCTGGTTTTTTCCGCGGTCGCTGTCACCGCTCACGCCGACGAGGAAGCATCTGACTTTACGCTGTCAGGCGCTCTTGAACTGGGTGGCGAATACAACAGCAATGTCAGTGTCACTGAACTGGAGACGGCTACCGGCACATCGGACGTGGCCTGGATAATGGATGCGAATCTCGATCTCAACTGGCAGGCCAGTGATCGCTTGACGGTTGACGCTGGCGTCAGCCATAACGCAAGCCGATACCAGGACGCTGATGACTTTGATCTGATGCTGAACCTGCTGCATGGTGATATTGCCTATCAGTTCGACCATTTCCTGCTGGGCAGCAGCATGTATCTGGCGGATGCCAGGCTTGGCGGCGATGGCTTCCTTACCATGCGCCAGGGCTCGCTTTATGTCGGCAAACTGCTGGCTGACCAGTTCTTCCTGCGGGGCGCGATCAATGCAACGGACAAGGATTTCGACACATTGAGTGGTCGCGATGCTGACAATATCGGTTTGCGCTTCGATGGTTTCTGGTTCTTCAACGAGGGCCGAAGTTCACTCAGCGTGGGCTATTCCCGGGAAGACGAAGATGCCCGACAGTCTCGCTACGCCTATCACGCCAATATCTATCGGGCCAGGTATTCACACCGCATGCCGGTTGCAGGCATGGAGGGACGCTTGCAGCTGGGGCTGCGCCTTCAGGATCGCAGTTACAAAGGGGTGACACCGGAGATCGAGGCTCGCCGCAATGATGATCAGCTGGTTGCGGAAGTCCGTTTTGATCTCTCGCTGAATGACCATCTGGCCGTGGTCAGCCGAGTGGAGCATGGGGATTATCAGTCCAATTTTGCCAGTGCAGACTATCGGGAGACCCGGGCAGTATTGGGCCTGCGCCTGTCTTTCTGATCGTTGTCGATCAAGGATGAGGGTGCAACAGGCCATGGCCGAAGACCGGATCGTGGCCTGGCGTCCCGAGATCGATAGCCCGGGTTCTCAGTTTTTGCAGGGCCCGGGCTGGTGCCGTCTCTTCCGCTACCAGTGCACAGGCTATGAAAGCGCTGACTACCGGTGCTGCCATCGAGGTACCCGATTGCCTACCAAAATCACCAGAGGCCAGAGCTACCGCCACATCCACGCCCAATGCGGCAAAATCCACATGAGGACCGCGATTGGCCCAGCGGTAGATGTCGTGATGTCGATCCACGGCGGTGACCGCAATGACCCCTTCGTAGGCCGCAGGGAACTGCGCTGCATCGTGTGGGCCGCCATTGCCGACGGCGGCGACAATTACCCGGTCACGGCCCAGCGCAGCTGCAATGCCCCGCTCCAATAGCCGATTCTCCGGTCCGGCCAGACTCATATTGATGACCCGTGGCGGTTGTGCCAGCAACCAGTCGAGAGCCTCCAGCAATTGCACTACGCTGGACCCCTGATAGCCGGCTTCCTGTGAGTACATGACCGAGGCGTTATAGAGCCTGGCATTGGGCAGGAGCGGACTCATGTCGGGCCCCTCGCCCAGCAGCAGGCTCGCGATGGCCGTGCCATGAGCCATGTTGATATCCGCTTCGGAATTGTTAAAGCTTCGTTCCACCCATCGCCCGGAAGGTTGCTGGAGGCCCGAGAAAGCCGGATGTCGCCATTGCACCGCTGAGTCGATCATGCCTATGGACAGCTCGTCCGAGCATATACTGGGCGTGGGCAGCAAAAGCTGCCCATCTTCAGGCTTCGGGCCCTGGCGGACACCATAGACGTGATTCCGGTCGAGCAATTCCTGCAGGGTTTCCGGTACCAGTTCCCGCATGGCGGCTTCCGAGTCAAGATCCGGTGGCACACGAAAGGTCAGGATGTCACTGTCGAGCGCCTCGAAGCGCCGGGTCTGTTCCAGGAAACGCATCAGGTCGGGCGCTTCGCGTTCGAGTTCCTGGCGTTGTGCGGCGTCCAGCATCATGACCCATTCACTGCTGATGATCCGGATTTCCGGGTCCAGGCGAAGGTCC
>PWQG01000013.1 GCA_003556835.1 Gammaproteobacteria bacterium | reverse complement strand
GTGGAAGTGTACCGGGTTGGCATTACAGAACGCTCCGATCACCGCTCGCACCTTGTTGGGGTTGCGAATACCGAAGGCCTCATGCTCCATGAGCTGATACACCCGTTGCAGGGCTCCGGCCCTGGTCGCGGTAGCCTGGATGCGGAACCACTCATCCACCACCAGCGCCTCGTCCTGCCATTTCTCATAGAACGCGGAGAGTGCCTTTCCGGCCATGCTCGCGGCCGTTTCACCCGGATGGTTGACCAGCATCCGCAACGCACTGCTGACATCGGTCATGTTGTCAGCGCTGCGGAACTGCTGCTCCGTGGTCTGCAACCAGGCCTCATCACCGGTACGCGTCAGGTAGGCCAGACAGATGTTTTTCAGCGCCCGGCGGGCGATGCTCTCGGCATCCGCACGATAGGGCGCATCACTCTGGCACAGGGCATGCAATCGCGCAAAACGTGATTGATGCTGCAATGCGAGCTGATCAGCCAGAAACTCGCGCGCCTCATGGATACCATCCACATCGATCACTTCCATCTGCTCCGCCAGATAGGCTTCTGACGGCAGTGCCAGCAACTGGGCTAGCATGTGCCGGTCCAGTTCATTGGCCCCTTCGGCATCGGCAATTGCCGCGTCCAGCACATCGGCACAGGCCTGACTCAACTGAGTGTCCAGTGTCATGTCCCCGCCCGCAGCGCGCAGCTCCAGCAATTGCATAATGACATCGACCGCCAGTGACTGGGAGGCATCCCAGCGATTGAAGCCGTCAGTGTCCCGGGTCATCAGGAACAACAGCTCTTCCCGAGTGTAGTCAAAGTGCAATTTCACCGGGGCACTGAATCCGCGCAACAGGGACGGAACCGGTGCCGACTCCACGCCAGTGAACACGAAACGTTGTTCGTTTTCGCGCACATCAAGCACAAGCTCCAGTTGTCCTTCTTCTCCGGACCCTTTCAGGTTTAATGGCAAAGGCTCGCCATCCGACCCTATCAGGCCCATGCGCAAAGGGATGTGCAGGGGTTCCTTCTCCGGTTGATCCGGAGTGGGCGGCGTAGACTGGCGCACACAAAGTTCGTACTCCTGGCGCCCCGCATCATACTCCGCACTGATGTCCAGACGCGGGGTGCCCGCCTGGCTGTACCAGCGCCGGAACTGGCCCAGGTCGACGCCACTGGCATCCTCCATGGCCCGGACAAAGTCTTCCGTGGTCACGGCCTGACCGTCATGGCGCTCGAAATACAGATCCGAACCCTTGCGGAAGTCCTCCGGACCCAACAGCTCATGAATCATACGCACCACTTCAGCCCCTTTCTCGTAGATGGTCAGGGTATAGAAGTTGGAGATCTCCATATAGGAGTCAGGTCGCACAGGATGTGCCATGGGCCCGGCATCCTCGGCAAACTGCGCGGTACGCATCAGCGTGGCATTCTCGATGCGTTTGACCGTGCGCGAGCCCATGTCGGCGGAAAACTCCGAATCGCGGAATACGGTGAAGCCTTCCTTGAGACTGAGCTGGAACCAGTCACGGCAGGTCACACGATTGCCGGACCAGTTGTGGAAGTACTCATGGGCCACCACCGCCTCGACCCGCTGGAAAGCGGCATCGGTTGTGGTTTCCGGATTGGCCAGCACGCAGGAGGTGTTGAAAATGTTCAGGCCCTTGTTCTCCATGGCCCCCATATTGAAATCGTCAACGGCCACGATCATGAAGATGTCCAGGTCGTATTCCAGCCCATAGACTTCCTCATCCCATTTCATGGATTTCTTGAGTGACTCCATGGCGTGGTCGCATTTGTCCAGGTCTTTCTCTTCGACATACAGCTTGAGGGCCACCTTGCGGCCCGAGTGCGTGACGAATTCATCCTCGATGTGGCGCAGGTCACCGGCCACCAGGGCAAACAGGTAGCAGGGTTTGCGGAAGGGATCCTCCCAGGTGACCCAATGCCGGCCATTGTCTTTCTCGCCGCTGTCGATGGCATTTCCGTTGGACAGCAACACCGGGAAACGCTCCCGGTCAGCCTCCACCGTGGTGACGAAACGCGACATGACATCGGGCCGGTCAAGATAATAGGTGATCTTGCGGAAGCCTTCGGCCTCGCATTGTGTGCAATACATGCTGCGGGAGCGATACAGCCCCTCCAGACTGGTATTGTCCTGCGGACGGAGCCGGGTGTGACATTCCAGGACAAAACCGCTGTCGATCTGCGCGGACTCCTCACCCAGCAGCCCTTTCAGCCCGGCAATGGTCAGGGAATCCGCGTCAACCTGGTACTCCGCCGGATCCAGCTCACGACCGTTGAGCAACACACTGACCAGATCCATCTCCTGACCGTCGAGCACCAGACGTTCACTGTCGTTACCCACCAGTTCGGGGTTGCGTCGCATATGCAGCCGTGACCGCACATGACTGGCATCATCACCGAGATCAAAATGCAACTCGGTGCGATCGATCAGAAACTCCGGTAGCCGGTAATCCTTCAGATATATGGTTCTCGCCTGTGCATCTCTCATGGTGTAGCTCTCTCTGTTCTGGGTGATGGCACTTGCACTGCCCGGCAGCGAAGGCGGATATCAGCAAGACAACTCGATGTTGTAGCCGCCAAAGCGCCGCATGTTTATTACTCCGGTATCAAACATCAGGTATTGCCCCTTGATGCCCATCAATGTGCCTTCCACCACCGGATTCTTGTCAAAATTCAGTGAGCTGATCCGCGTCGGATATTCCAGGACCGGATAATCGATCTCCACGGTCTCCAGCCCGCTCAGCACCTGGATGGCGTGAAAGCCGAAACGCTGGGTCATGTCATCGATGTCCCGGCTGCAGGTTTCCAGCAACTGCCGTCGCTCGGCGTCGAGGTCGATATGGTGATCGCTGCGTTTGAGCATGTCGCGCCAGTTGGTCTTGTCGGCCACATGCTGGCGGAACATCACTTCCAGAGACCCGGATTGCAGCCGACTTCGCACACGCACCATGGGCAACGCCTGCACCGCACCCTGATCAATCCAGCGGGTGGGAATCTGCGTGGATCGTGTAATGCCCACCTTCACTCCGGAGGAGTTGGCCAGGTAGACAATATGATCCTGCATGCAGAAACGCTCCCCCCACTCCGGTTCCCGGCAGGTGCCGTTGTGAAAATGACACTTTTCCGGATGGATGATGCAGGAATCGGTTTGTGCCAGGGTGGTGAAACAGGGATAACAGTAGCCCTGGTTGAAGCTCTTGTTGGTATTGCGTCCGCAGTGAACACAATTGATCTGGCCGCTGAACTCGAGCCGCAGGGCCTGCCCCAGCTGCTCGTTCAGGGGCACAAGCTGCTCCCCCAGGGGCAGGCTGTAGTGTACCGGAGATTCCAGACGACTGCGCATTTTGCGCAGGATGCCATGGGCTTTGACCGACATGCTCAATCCCCGTCCTTGTCGAGCGAGCGCAGCGCTTGCGGTGCATCC
>PWQG01000030.1 GCA_003556835.1 Gammaproteobacteria bacterium | reverse complement strand
CAGGCGATGCCTTTGATGCATCGCTTGAAGGTTCGGGTCTGGGGGTGGGTGAATCGGATTGCCATGGTCGGGTTTGATATCGAGAGATAGTAGGTAGAGGAACGGAAAAAGGGGACAGGGGAAAAAGGGGACAGAATGGAAAAACGGGACAGATTTATTTTCCGGGCGGAGCACCGGAAAATAAATCTGTCCCCTTTTTCCATTCTGTCCCCTTTTTCCGTTCCTCTACCTACTATCTCTCGATATCAAACCCGACCATGGCAATCCGATTCACCCACCCCCAGACCCGAACCTTCAAGCGATGCATCAAAGGCATCGCCTGCCAGCGCTCCAGCGTCCATTCCTCGCACTGCTGAAAATCTCGTTCGAAATTCTCTTTCACCGCTTTGGCCAGTGGTCCGTCGATGGCGTTCTGGTTGGCTTCCTTGTTCCAGTGCAATGTCCAGTGATCGAAGTTGCAGGAGCCGATCGACACCCACTGATCGACGAGCACGGTTTTCAGGTGGGCCAGACGGGGCTGGTATTCGAGTATTCGCACACCGCCGCGCAGCAGGCCCGGGTAGTAACGTTGCCCGGCGTAATGCACCGGCGGCAGGTCACTCTGCTGGCCGCTCAGTTGCAGGCGCACATCGACACCCCTGCGCGCTGCGCGGATCAACGCCCGCCTTAGTGCCAGGGACGGCAGGAAGTAGGGCGTGGCCATCCAGATCCGGGATTCTGCGCGGCGGATACTGGCGAGCAGGGAGGCGAGCAGATCGCGGTGGAAGCGTGAGTCACTATAGGATACCCGTCCATGACCATCTCCGGAGGAGGGCCATTGGGGGATGACACTGCGGCGGCTGATCAATCGCATGGGGCGCCGTTTACGCTTGTCGGCCTGCTGCCAACTGCGTTCGAACAGCTCCTGCCAGTCGCTTACAACCGGTCCCTGCACGATGAGCATCTGTTCGTGCCATGGAGTTTCACCGGTCTCGGCATCGGACTCGCAGAATTTGTCAGTGAAGCCCGTGCCTCCCACGAAGACAGTTTCTCCATCAAAAATCAGCAGTTTGCGGTGATCGCGGTGCAGGTTACCTGTCAATGGTTGCCAGGACACAGGGTTGTAGCGTCGCAGCAGAACCCCGCCCTTTAGCAAGCGGTTTCGGTCATCACTGCTGAATTCCAGGCTGCCGGTGCCGTCGAAGACACAGCGCACCGTCACGCCGCGCCTGGCTGCCTGGATCAGCGCATCAATCAGGCGGGTCGTGGACGTCCCGGAGATGACCAGGTACATCTCGATATCGATACTGTGCCGCGCTTCGCTGATCGCCTGGAGAATGCGGGGAAAATACCGGTTGCCGTCCACCAGCAGTTCAAACCGGCAGTTGGGGCGCCAGGGGTAGTCGGGTTCGGGGTCATCCCTGCGTTTTCTCATCAGCCAACTCCTTGAAGTAGCAACAGCATAACATTCCGGGAGCGGGAAAAAGGGGACAGATTTATTTTCCGGTGCTCCGCTCGGAAAATAAATCTGTCCCCTTTTTCTGTCCCCCTTTTTCCTTTTACGTAGTTCCTTCCCACTCTTTCCCTCCCCGTCAAAAGCTGGTGAAATAGCATCAGGATCAATAACCAACAGGGAGGCAGGGACATGCATATTCTCCTACAACGCGGCGCCGCACTGGCCGCCTGCTGGCTCACTGGCGTCAGCCTCGCCATCGCGAATCCCATTGAAGACCAGGTGCCACTGGACCTGGTGCGGGTATTGCTGCCCGGTAATCCGGAACAGACGTTCTTGTACGAGGGTGCACCACCGGGTTTTCCCGAACTGCCTCTGCCGGAATCGGCATCCATACTGGGCAGCATGGAAAGTGGCAATATGCGTCGGATGGTTGTGGAGTTTGCCGAACCGGCCGGCCCGGCAAGAACCCGCTTGATTGCGGATATGGAAGCCGAGGACTATCTGTTGATCACCCAGCCTCCGCAGGTGATGAGGCCTGGCTCAGGCGGCGGGTTCATGGCGCCGCCGAGCATCCCCGACGGCATGATGGTGCAGCTCTGTCACGAGCAGCACGGCATGCTGATGCTACGGATAGTGGGTAGTGGCCAGGGCATGGCGGCCAGCACATTGCTGGAGGTGCAGAGTACGGCGTTACAAGTGCCGGGGCCGGCTGCTTTTACGCCGTTCCGTAATACCGGCGCCGCCGAGATCCGAATGGCTGCCCCGAGTAATACCTCCTGCGAAGCCTTGCTGGACCAGCAACAGGGCCGTTTTCAGACAATGCGCTCGGGGCTGGGCGCCAAGGTTCCAGGATTGTTGTTGCCGGCGGCCGCTTCGGGTGCGCAGACGCGCCAATCAGGCCTGCCGGGAGGTGGTTTTGGAGCAAGCGGGCCGTCCAGCGGCAGGAGCAACGAGGCCCGGTTCAATATGCCAGGCACGGCTGCCGGACTGTATGAGCATTTTTCCGGCCAGCTGCGGGATCAGGACTGGGCCGAGGATCATGGCGCGGCGGGCGAGGTATCCGCCACAGGAGCCTGGGTTTCGACAATCCGTGATCAGGACGGCGAAGAACGCCCGGTGCGTGGAATCCTGAGTGTAATGCAGGATGGGGACGAGCAGTGGAATGCCCGATTCATGTTCTGGTAGCAAAAAAGGGGAAAAATGGGAAAAAAGGGGACAGATTTATTTTCCGAGCGGAGCATCGGAAAATAAATCTGTCCCCTTTTTCGACCTCCTTTTCCGGTACAATGCCTCAGTGTTGAAATACCCGGAAAAGGACGCCAAATGCCCGAAACCATCCCCTTGACCCACCTCCAGCGCCTTGAGGCGGAGAGTATCCACCTGATGCAGGAAGTGGTCGCCGAAGCCGAGCGCCCGGTCATGCTTTATTCCGTGGGTAAGGACAGCGCTGTCATGCTGCATCTCGCCCGCAAGGCTTTCTATCCCGCGCCGCCTCCGTTCCCCCTGCTGCATGTAGACACTACCTGGAAGTTTCGCGACATGTACGACATGCGCGAGCGAATGGCTGAGGAAGCGGGCATGGAACTGCTTGTCTGGCAGAATCCGGAGGCCGTGGCCCAGGGCATCAACCCCTTCGACCATGGCTCGACCTTGCACACCGACATGTGGAAAACCGCAGGCCTCAAGCAGGCGCTCGACCACTACGGCTTCGACGTCGCTTTCGGCGGCGCCCGTCGCGATGAGGAAAAAAGCCGCGCCAAGGAGCGTATGCTCAGTTTCCGCAATGCCCAGCATCGCTGGGATCCGAAGCGCCAGCGCCCCGAACTCTGGCATCTGTACAACGGTCTCAAGGCCCCGGGCGAGAGCATCCGCGCCTTCCCCCTGTCCAACTGGACCGAACTCGACATCTGGCAATACATCCTGCTCGAGGACATCCCCGTGGTGCCCCTGTATTTTGCCCGCGAGCGCCCCGTGGTCGAGCGCGGCGGCACCCTGATCATGGTTG
>PWQG01000205.1 GCA_003556835.1 Gammaproteobacteria bacterium | reverse complement strand
CAGAACAGGCTGACCCTGACGGCGATGACATGGAACGCATGGGGGAACTTTGGGATTATCTTGGCGAAGGTGACGACCGATGTCTGGATTTGCTAGCCGGTGAAATCCGGAGTGCTTACGATGTGGCTGAGCGGGTCCAGAGCCTGTTGAAGCTTGAAGCCGCCGATCGTGCGCGTGATGTCATTGTTCGGGCCGAGGCTACCTGCGACGATGCTTTTCAATGGTTGTGCTGTGCCGAAGCCTGGGATCTACTGGAAGAGGAGGGAAAGACGCTCGCCTGCCTGCAAAAAGCCGAGGCTGAGGGCATGGACTGGGAAGAGACCGAGAGAGCCCTGGAGCTGTGGAAGGAACAGGGCGCATCACGTGAGCAGCAAATCGGCCTGCTGAAGAAGTGCACTGGATCGGGTTACAGTGCCAGTGGTGCTGCGCGTCTGCTGCATGAGATGGACGAATCTGCAGCAGCTCGCGAGGTAATGATCCAGGGCGAGAAGGGCAATGATGAAGGCCTTGACTGGCTGTTCTGTGCCGAAGCCTGGTTTGAAATGGGTGACCGCAAAGCTTGCGAACGCTGTCTGACTGAAGCCCTGACGTACTCCTTGGATGGAGAGGAAACCGAAATGGCCGTGGATCTCAGAGAAAAGCTCGATCGAACGAAGTGAATGAATACGAGGGGAGTTCTACATGAGCGTTTATTGCCCGGAATGTGATACCGTCGTTCCGCTGCCTGATGAACTTATCGCTGCGGGTGTGGACAAGATCCGTTGCCGGCAATGCGGAACCCGTTTTCGCGTCTTGCCGGGCGGGCATACCTTGGCGCTTGCTGATGCGGCCACGGGTGGCACCTTGCAACCGGGCTCCGGCAGCCAGGGGGCGTCTTCCAGTGGCGGTTTCGTCAGCGCCGGCGACACGCCATCAGCCGCGTCCTCCGGTAATTCCGGCCCGGACGGCCCCAACCTGACTGCTGCAGTTGGACACCAGGCCCATGCCGAGATCCTGGCCCAGGCTCGCAACTCCCGCCTGATGGATTACCCCAAACTCCCCGTCGGCAATGTCTTCCGCCAGAAATACCGCATCGACGCCGAGATCGGCCAGGGCGCATCCGCAGTGGTCTACCGCGCCCACGACATCGATGCCGATATCGACATGGCCCTGAAAGTGGTGGGTGTAGTCGGCGGCCAGGCCGACGGCATTCGCCGCGCCTGGGCCGAGGAATACAAGGCCCGCCGCCAGGTGCCTGACGGCAGTCACCTGCTCGGTCTGGAAAGCCCACAGATCGAAGAACTAGATGGCACCACCTACGTCGGCCTGCCACAGGAACTGGGCGAGATGACCCTGCGCGACTGGCTCCGCGAAGCTAGAAGCGACATCGAACAACACCGCGAAGAAGCCCTGCGCCTGTTCACCGAAATCTGCAAGGGTGTCGAAGCCCTCCACAATAGCAACCTGTCCCATCTCGACCTCAAACCCGAAAATATCATCCTGGTCAAACAGGGCAAGGACCGCTTCATCGCCAAGGTCGGCGACTTCGGCCTGGCAAGAGCCGCTGGCAGCCTGTCGCGCCGAGAGGGCACCGGCACCCCGGCCTACATGGCCCCTGAGCAGGTCCGCAGTGCCCGCGAAAAGGACATCGGCCCCTGGTCGGACATCTATGCCCTGGGCTGCATCCTGTTCGAACTGCTCGATGGTGATGCCCCGTTCAGCGGCAGCTCCGATGAGCTTAAAGACAAACATCTGAACCTGCCGCCACCGGAACTCGAAGCTGTCCCAGTCCACCTTGAAAACCTGGTCATGGCCTGCCTGGTGAAAGCCCGCAAGGATCGGCCGGCCGCGGTGTCTGAACTGCGCCAAACCATGGAGATCAATCCGGAGGAAGAAGCAGCTTTCAAGCAGGCCAGCAAGACCAACACTGAAACAGGCTGGGAGGCGTTTATCCAGAAATGGGGCGATGGCCGCCACGGACAAGCGGCCCGAACTGCGCTGGAGAAGTGTGTAGCCGAGCGTGAAGCGAAGAAACGGGATGAAACGAAGCGCAAGGAGAAAGAAAACGAAGAAAGGTATGCGCTTCAAGTGGGGAAGGCAGTGGGCGCGGTTTCCTGGCAGTGGAAGAGGGTAAGCTCACTGCTTAGTAATCAGGTCATGGAGTTGGGATTCGACAGGTCAGTGAGAGGGAATTACCATGTGATTTCTGAACTTCGTAGAGATATGACTGGGGTACTTTATAAGGCTATTGATGCAAAGCTCGAGCGATTCGTTGCAGTGAAATGTTTAAATATAAAGCTTGTCGACGGAGGTCTAGAGCAAGTGAAGATGAGACTTCTGAGTTTGCCTAAGCACCGACATATTGCAGAGATATTTCTGTTAGGTGAGGAAGGCGGACAATTATATTTTGTTATGGAATATATTGACGGTGAGTCTTTGGCTGAAAGACTTTCACGCGATATCTGCTTGGTGCAGGAGCGGGCTACACGAATTGTAGCCGAGTGTGCTGTAGCCCTGAGTGCTGCTCAGCAGTGCAGTGTCATACATTTTGATATCAACCCGAAGAATATATTAATTGACCGACACAACCGGACAGTATTAACCGGATTCGATGGTGCGACAGTTTGGAAATTAAATCAACAGGATGAAGGTTTCAAGTCGATTATTGATATTGGCACTCCTGGCTACTTGCCGCCTGAGGTTTTAATGGGGCAGGCTGCTGACCATCGTGGTGATATATATGCGCTCGGGGCAGTGTTCTACGAAATGCTAACTGGAGAGCGATTGATCCCAGGGAAGGAAATCGCAGATACAGCTTTCAGCGCCATTTATTCGAAGTTGACCTCCACAATAGGCCAAGCTGATGAAGCAGCGATTGAAGTGTTACATAAGATGTTGGCAAAAAGCCCAGAAAGTCGTTACCAGAGTTATGAAGAATTGCTAGCTGATCTTGGAGAGTTAGCGTAAGGCGGAGGAAATTTTAGGAGTCTACAGCTTTTCGCGACCTGGCGGCTTGGTCCGAGGCTGGCAGCGATGAAGGCCTGGACTGGCTGTTCTGTGCAGACGCCTGGTTTGATATCGGTGACCCTGAAGCCTGCGAGCGCTGCCTGGCGCGGGCTCAGTCCTACTCGTTGGACGGGGCGAAGAAACCGAAATGGCCGTGGATCTGAGAGAAAAGCTCGATCGAGCGCATTGAATCAAGACCTGAGGAAAGTCAACATGAGCGTTTATTGCCCGGAATGTGACACGGTGGTCTCACTGCCCGATGAACTGGTTGCTGCCAGTGTTGAGAAAATTCGCTGCCGGAACTGCGGTACACGCTTTTGCGTGCTGCCCGGCGGCCATACCCTGGCTTTGCAGGCAGGTACCACCGGCGGCACCCTACACCCCGGCTCCAGCAGCCAGTCTCCGTCCTCCGGTGTCGCCTTCGGTAGCGACAGCGACACGTCGGCCGCGCCAAT
>PWQG01000373.1 GCA_003556835.1 Gammaproteobacteria bacterium | reverse complement strand
CGTCAGTAATCTTCGCGCCACCGCCTACCTGATCTTCGGCCTGGTCCTTCTCATTCTCAGTGCCGAGGCCCTGGTCAATGCCGCCATTTCGGTAGCCGACACGCTCAACGTGCCCCCCTCCATCATCGGCCTGACCCTGGTGGCCCTGGGCACAAGCCTGCCGGAGCTTGCCGCCACGGTTGCCTGCGCCATGCGTGGCCACCATGAACTGGCCATCGGCAATATTGTCGGCTCCAACATCATGAACCTGCTGGTGGTACTCCCCTTCCCCGGACTGATCAGCCCCAGCAGCATCGACCCGTCCCTGGTATACCGCGACTACGGCGTGATGCTGCTGCTCAGCCTCCTGCTCACCGTCATCTGTTTCCAGGCCATACGCCACCAGCGGGCCATCGGACGTCTCAGCGGCACGGCGTTCCTGCTCATCTATGCCGGCTGGTTTGCTATGATGTACTGGCAATTGTGAACAGATGCTGAATAGCACCATCCAGGGACAACCATGAAAGAACAGCACCGGACTGCGCACCCGCTGATCGACAGCGCACTGCGAACCATCGATATCGAGAAACAGGCGCTGGCCGGCCTGCCCGGCCGCATCGGCGCCGACTTCATCCAGGCCTGCGAGCTGATGCTGCACTGCCAGGGCCGCATCGTGGTCATCGGCATGGGCAAATCAGGTCATATCGGGCGCAAAATTGCCGCCACTCTCTCCAGCACCGGCAGTCCCGCCATGTTCGTGCACCCGGCTGAAGCCAGCCACGGCGATCTCGGCATGATCACGCAGAAAGACGTGGTACTGGCTCTTTCCAACTCGGGCAGCACCGAGGAAATCCTGGCCATACTGCCCCTGCTCAAGCGCAAGGGTGTACCCCTGATCACCCTGACCGGCAATCCGGACTCGACCATGGCACGCAATGCCGATGTCAATCTCGATGGCAGCGTACAGCAGGAAGCCTGCCCCCTGGGCCAGGCGCCCACCGCCAGTACCACGGTCGCCCTGGTGCTCGGGGACGCGCTGGCAATGGCCCTGCTGGAAGCACGCGGGTTCACCGAGGAAGATTTTGCCTTTTCCCACCCTGGCGGGCGACTGGGCAAACGTCTTCTGCTCCATGTCTACGACATCATGCACCGGGACGAAGCCATTCCCAGCGTGGCCGCGGGAACGAAACTCAGCGAGGCCCTGTATGAAATGAGCAACAAGGGGCTGGGCATGACCACCGTCCTGTCGGAACAGGGTGAGTTGCTGGGCGTGTTCACCGACGGCGATCTGCGCCGCACCCTCGACGCCGGACGGGATATTCGTGAGACCGAAATCACCGCTGTCATGTCCATCAACTGCAAGACCGTGCAGCAGGACGCACTGGCCACCGAGGCGGCGCGCATCATGCAGGACAACAGTGTCTACACCCTGGTCGTGGTTGACAGTAACAACCGCATGAGCGGTATCATCCGGATGCACGACCTGTTGCAGGCCAATGTGGTTTAGATCCGGGGACACAGGCGAGGTGTTGTCATGCAATTGAACTGCAGTCCGGAACGAGCCCGACAACAGGCCGCGGCAATACGCCTGCTGGTCATGGATGTCGATGGTGTGCTGACCGGAGGCGAGCTGCTCTACGACAGCGAAGGCCGTGAGTTGAAGCGCTTCAACATCCTGGACGGTCTTGGTATCAAATTGCTCCAGCAACAGGGCATGACCACAGCGATCATCAGCGGGCGCCGTTCGGCGATGCTGACACGGCGTGCCGGGGAGCTCGGCATTCCGCATCTGGTACAGGGCCGGGAGGACAAACTGGACGCATTACAATCCCTGCTCACGACCGAAGGTTTCACTCTTGAGGAGACAGCCTATATTGGCGATGACCTGCCCGACCTGGCAGCCATAAGGGCGGTCGGCTTCGGTGTGACCGTGCCCAATGCCTACCCTTTACTGAAGGAACACGCCCTTGCCATCACGACTGCACCCGGGGGACAGGGTGCGGTTCGCGAGTTGGCTGACTTCCTGCTGCAGGCGCAGGATGCGTATGACGACATCATGGCCTCCTACCTATGAGTCAGATTTCGCGTCGCCGCAAATCCGGCATTGCCATCGGCGCCGTCGGACTGATCACCCTGCTCGTGTTTCTCTACCTTGATCAGACCCACGAACAGAACATTTCCCGAAGCGGGGACGACCCTGACCAGATGCTGCTGTATGATGCCTGGTCGGATGGCCTGCGTACGGTACGCTACAATGAGCAGGGGTACCCGGAGTACATCCTGGCAGCCAGGCGCCAGGTGCACTATATTGACAACCGCTCCGAGGTGGAGCTGCCCGAACTGCAACTGTTCGAGGACGAGCAACTGCGCTGGCAGGTGCGCGCCGAGTCGGGCAGAATCTTCACCGCCGACGGCGACAGCACGGATATACGTCAACTCGACCTCGCCGACTCGGTCAGGGTAGAGTACAGCGATGGAGCCGGTCAGGCGGTGGTGTTGACCACCGAGTTCCTGACTCTCGAGCCGGGGGGTCGCCTGCTCTATACCGATGAACAGGTGCACCTCGAGAGCACCGGCTTCGCCCAGACGTCACGCGGAATACGCGCCGATCTGAGCCGCGACCACGTGGACTTCCCGGAGCACGTGGAAGGCCGCTACCACAGCGGAACCCAACAACCGGACAATGATGTCAGCGAAAGGGAAAACAATGCGCCGGATCCATGAACATCCATTACGGATACTGCTGTCACTGCTACTTCTGGCTATGCTGGCCGTGCAACCGGTGGCCGGCGACGATGCCCTCGATATTGTCTACAGCTCTGACGGTGGCGGCAGCATCGAAACCATCGACGGAATCCGCGTAACCACCCTGCGCGGCAATGTCCACATCCGCCAGGGCAATTCCCGACTCTGGGGTGATGAAGCCACACTGGAACAGGATCCGGTAAGTGGTGAGATGATCCGCGCCCGGGTGCGCGGGTTTCCGGCGCGCTTCGAATACCAATCCGATGAGGATGCCGAGCTGATCGAGGGTCACAGCGAGCGCATCGACTATTTCACGGCAGCACAGAACGGCGAAGTCCATACCATCATCGAATTCAGCGGCGACGCCAGCTTCAATCGCGGCAGGACCGCTCTCCAATGTGCGGAAATTCGCCACACCCTGGAGACCGGCGCGACCAGCTCACCCGGACCTTGCAGCGGTGTACTGGCCCCACAGGACCAATGATGAATGTGCTCAGCGCAACAAACCTGGCCAAGTCCTACAAGGGGCGACAGGTGGTACGTGATGTATCCATCAGTGTCGCCAGCGGCCAGATTGCCGGCCTGCTGGGACCGAATGGTGCCGGCAAAACCACCTGTTTCTACATGATTGTGGGCCTGGTCCCCTCCGACCGGGGCAAGATCCAGGTCAATGACACCGAGCTGACCGGACGCCCGATCCACGTGCGGGCCCGGCATGGCCTGGGCTACCTCCCGCAGGAAGCGTCCATCTTTCGCAGCCTCACCGTGGAAGACAACATCATGGCCATCCTGCAGACCCGCAAGGAACTGGACCGCAAACAGCGCCACGAGCAGCTGGAAAACCTGCTACAGGAATTCAACATCACTCACATCCGCAAGAATCGAGGCATGAGCCTGTCGGGCGGTGAACGCCGACGCACGGAGATCGCCCGCGCCCTGGCGGCCGAACCGAGTTTCATCCTGCTGGACGAGCCTTTCGCCGGTGTCGATCCGATTTCCGTGAGCGACATCAAGGACATCATTTCCCACCTGCGCGATCGCGGAATCGGCGTATTGCTCACCGACCACAATGTACGTGACACCCTGGACATTTGCGAGAAGGCCTATATTGTCAGCGAAGGGCAGATCATTGCCGAAGGCGAACCCCGCCAGATCCTGGACAATCAGAAGGTGCGCGAAGTCTACCTGGGCGAACATTTCCGTTACTGACCCGGCAGGGGACTTGTCAGGCAGGCGGCTGTTGTTGCACAATCAGTGAACACGGATCGGCACGAAGTTTGCTTACCAAACGCAGCCGACGCTTGTCAATACCCTGAGGATTCATCCGAACAATGCTGCGCCGCGCACCATGAAACTGTCTCTACAGCTAAAGCTGGGCCAACAGCTGACCATGACACCTCAGCTGCAACAGGCCATCCGCCTGCTACAGCTGTCAACACTGGATCTGCAGCAGGAAATCCACGAAGCCCTCGAGAGCAACCCCATGCTCGAAGTCGACGAGTCGGAGGCTTTTGCTTCGGAGGACGCGACACACCAGGACATCAATACCGCCCGTCAGGAAACCCCTCCCGAAACAGCTAGTGACAACAAGGGCAGTGAGAGCGGCGACAGCGACACTGGAGATGACAACCGTTGGGAAGACAACATCCCGGAACAATTGTCGGTGGACACCAACTGGGATGACATCTATCAGGGCAGTTACAGTAGCGGCATGGCAGCACCGGAGGGGGACAACAGTGATTTTGAAGCCCGCAACACGGTCAGCGAGACACTGCAGGACCACCTGAACTGGCAACTCAACCTGACCCATATGTCCGATGTCGACCGCCGGATCGCCATGTCGGTCATCGACGGGATCGACGCTAACGGCATGCTGACGGTCAGTGTCGAATCCATTCATGAATCACTGACCGATGAACTTGAAATCGATCTCGATGAGGTGGTGGCCGTCCTGCACCGGATCCAGCAATTCGACCCGGTGGGCGTGGGCTACCGGGACCTGTCTGAATGTCTGCTGATCCAGTTGGCGCAGGTGCCGCCGGAGCTGGAAACCGAGGCCATCCGCAATGCCCGCATTCTGGCGCGCAACCATCTGCCGCAATTGGGCAATCGTGACTATGCCCAGATCCAGCGTCAGGCGCGCATCAAAGAAGATCAGCTGCGTGATGCCCTGGAGGTGATCGAAAATCTCAATCCACGCCCGGGGTCGGAAATCAGCCCGGCCGTGGCTGATTATGTGGTACCGGATGTCTTTGTCCGTAAAGACACCCGTAGTGGGCGCTGGCAGGTGGAACTGAACGCAGACACGGCACCAAAACTGCGTATCAACCCGGACTATGCCGCCCTGGTGAAACGCGCCGACAGCAGTCGGGACAACGGCTACCTGAAGGACAATCTCCAGGAAGCACGTTGGTTCCTGAAAAGCCTGCAAAGCCGCAACGAAACCCTGCTCAAGGTGGCC
Organism: Gammaproteobacteria bacterium; assembly: GCA_003556835.1. Classification (GTDB taxonomy): domain Bacteria; phylum Pseudomonadota; class Gammaproteobacteria; order Pseudomonadales; family Pseudohongiellaceae; genus PWQG01. The sequence goes on along the minus strand of PWQG01000373.1, from coordinate 8,117 downwards.
TCCCGCATCGTCGAACACCAGCAGGGTTTTCTCGAGCACGGCGAGGAAGCCATGAAGCCCCTCGTACTGCACGATATTGCCGAAGCGGTCGAAATGCACGAATCAACCATCTCCCGTGTCACCACACAGAAATACATGCACACCCCGCGCGGGGTCTTCGAACTCAAATATTTCTTCTCCAGCCACGTGAGCACAGCCAGCGGCGGCGAAGCCTCCTCCACCGCCATCCGTGCCCTGATCCGCAAACTTGTCGCCGCAGAGAGCACTCGCAAGCCTTTGAGTGACAGCAAGATCACCAACATCCTCAAGGAACAGGGCATCAATGTGGCCCGACGTACGGTCGCCAAATACCGCGAATCCATGCAGATCCCCCCCTCCAACGAGCGCAAACGCCTGACCTGAGGCGGCGTGTTCCAGCCCGGCAGCCTTTGGTATAGAATGTCGCTCTCACACAGCAAGCGGCCCTCATGGCAAGGCTTCAGACAAGATGCAGATCGAAACCATACTCCGTCCGGAAATGTGCTTTGCGCGACTTCCGGGTGTCAGCAAAAAGCGCTTCCTGACCACGATAAGTGAACTGATTGCCGAAAGACAGGCAAGCCTGTCCGCCGATGCCGTCTACAATGCTTTGCTGGCACGCGAGCAGTTGGGCAGCACCGCCATCGGCAAAGGTATCGCCATCCCCCATTGCCGGGTCGAGACCTGTGACCGGATCACCGGTGCCCTGGTGACCCTGGACGAAGGCATTGATTTTGACGCCAATGACTCCCGTGCCGTCGACCTGCTGTTTGTACTGATAGTGCCCGTCGAAGAGACTGACGAGCACCTGCGGGTGCTGGGTCGCCTGGCCGAGCTGTTCCATCAGGATGCGTTCTGTCAGGCGCTGCGCGATGCCGACTCGGAACGCACACTCTACGAAGCGGCCACCTCCTTCGAGGCAGAGAGCTCGTGAAGCTTCTCATCATCAGCGGCCGCTCCGGCTCGGGCAAGAGTACCGCCCTCAATATGCTGGAGGATCACGGTTACTATTGCATCGACAACCTGCCGGCCAGTCTCCTGCCCAGCCTGGTGGAACGGATCAGCCAGCAGGACATTGACGTGCCCCGGATCGCCGTGAGTATCGACGCTCGCAATATCGCGATCGATCTGAAGCGGGTTCCCGATATCATCCGCGACCTGGAGCCAAGTCGGATCGTAACCGAAGTGGTGTTCCTCGACGCCAACGGGCCGACCCTGATCAAACGCTTCAGTGAAAGTCGACGCAAACACCCTCTGACCGGCCCCGAGGTCGGGCTGCGCGAGGCGATCAATCGGGAGCGCGAACTACTGGAACCGATTTCGCGCCTGGCCGGACTGGCCATCGACACCAGCAATATGTCGGTCCATCAACTGCGCGACAGTATCCGGCAACGTATTGTTGAGAAAAAAGACAATACGATGGCGCTGATGTTCGAATCCTTCGGATTCAAGAACGGCGTGCCGATTGATGCGGATATCGTCTTTGATGTGCGCTGCCTGCCCAACCCCTATTGGGAGGCGGACCTGCGTGGCCTGACGGGTCTCGATACCGAGATCCGCAAATTCCTCTCGGCACACACGGAGGTCAACGAGATGCTCGAGGACATCAAGGTGTTTCTCGAGAAGTGGTTGCCACGATTCGAGGCCAGCAACCGCAGCTATATCACCATCGGTATCGGCTGCACCGGCGGACAGCATCGCTCCGTGTATATCACCGAAGGCCTGAAGGCCCACTTCGCCAGTCAGTTCACCAATGTCCAGAGCATGCACAGGGAACTGTACCAGTCGCGACAGAAAGTCGGAGCCGGCGATGCGCAAGGGTAATATCACCATCATCAACCGGGCGGGCCTGCATGCGCGCGCTGCATCCCGCCTGGCCGAACTGTGTTCCGCCTTCGACAGCGACATCCGGATCGGGCGTGACAAACTGGTGGATGGCAAGAGCATACTTTCACTGATGATGCTTGCAGCCAGCAAAGGCACCGAACTGCGTATAACAGCGGACGGACCGGATCAATGTGATGCCATTGCCGCCATCCGGGAACTGGTCGCCAATCGTTTTGACGAGGCAGAGTAAGCATCATGAATCAGGACTGGCCAGGAGAACCCGGCACAAGCGACGACGAGCTCGTCGAAAGCAAGACGCAACGCAAACAGCAGATGACCGCCCTGCAGAAGCTGGGAGAAGAGCTGACCGGACTCAAGCCGGCACAACTCGACCGTTTCGAGCTGGACCCGGCGCTGCGAGCCGCGATAGCGGAGTATCAGCGCCTGCCCAACCGGCATGAAGCCCGGCGACGGCAAATGCAATTTATCGGCAAACTGATGCGCAAGGCCGATGGCGAAAGCATTCGCCAGCAACTGGAAGCGCTGCGAACCCCCGGCCTCAAGGAAGTACGCCGTGGCCAGACCATTGCCCATTGGATCGAGCGACTGGAAACGGGCGAGGACCAGGATGTGTTCGACTTCCTTGAGCAGTACCCCGAAGCTGAGCGTCAGCCATTACGGCAACTGGTCCGCAATTGCCGCCGACACGAGAGCAAGGAACCCCACCGCGAGCGTCTGCTGGACTTCATCAGGGCGACGATCCACTGAGTGTCAGCCCGGTATGGAACGCCAGGAAGGCCCAGCGATCAGCATAATCCTCGATCAACTCGACCACCGCCGCAGTGGTTTCATGTCCCGGCGATGAGTTCAGGCGCAGCAGGACCGGATGTTCCGCTGCGGCCGCCTGCCGTGCGGCCACATATTTGAAACTGTGCCAGGGCGCCACCACAGGATCATCCCGGGCCGTCACCACCAGCGTCGGGGGCAAATGGTCACGATCAGCACGCAGCACACGATGATAGGGTGAGAACTGGCGCAGAAAGTCGGCCATCTCGGGGTCTGCGGGGTCCCCATACTCAGCCACCCAATCCGAGCCGGCACCATGCTGCGGAAAGCGCAACAGGTCGAGCACAGCGGAATCCAGCACCAGGGCGGCAATGAGTGACTCCTGACCACGCTCCACCGCCTCGGCCGCTGCCGCAGCCATCAGCAAGGCACCGTGACTGCGACCAAAAAAAGCCAGCTGTCCCTCATCAGCGTAGGATTCGTGCTGCAGGTAGCGGATCACCGCAAGCAGGTCCTCGACACTATTACCGCGCTGCAGCCCCTGCCCTTCACGGTACCAATGCTCTCCGTATTCTCCCCCACCCCGGACGCCCGCCACGGCCACCAGGCCACCCTGCTGTATCCAGGCCAGGCGACCTGGAGAGAAGTCCAGTTCCACAGGCAGATCGAATCCACCATAGGCTTCCAGCATGAGCGGAGCTCCCTCGTCGCTCTGCAGAACCGATTCACGACCGGCGATGTACAGAGGCAAGTCCGGAGCCCCGTCCTGCACCACCGTGATACGACGCAGCCCCAGATCATTGTCGTGCTCCGTCAGGGGCGACTGCCACAGCAGTCGCAGCTGCAGTGTTTCTGTGTCCAGGTGATGGATACCGGGCGGCTCGACCGGTCCCGAGAAAGCAAATCGGATACCCGCAGCAGACCGGTCGCGGCTCATGTCATTGATGCGCCCGTGGTGTGGCAGAGGAACCCGCTGCGGTGGTGCAAGCTCATCACCCGGACCCGCTTCCAACCAGAGGAGTTGACTGGCTGCATGCCCCAGGGATTCAAGCAGCAGCCCCCGCTCCGTGACCAGACCGGTATGCAGACGCCCCGTTTGTGTAGACAGTTCACGCTGCCAGCTCACAGCGCCATCGCCGGTTGCCTGTACCGACCACAACTCACCCTGCCAGGACTGTGCCGTACTGAGGAAGTAATGCCGCTGCGCACGCGTGCCGATATAGCGGGGAAAGTCCAACCAGCCCTCGGCCAGCAACAAGGGTGCTTCGTCCGGTGAGGACCAGAGCAGCAGCTTCTGCTCGCCACTGGACTGCTGCAGCAACAGGAACACTCCCGGCTCCGCCACATTCAGCGCCCGCACTTGCGACTGCGCTGGCAGACGCAATACCGGCCGGAACGCTGCAGCGCCATCCTGAATATGCTCACGGTCAGCAAACAACAGGGTCGGCTCCTCACCCTCCGTCAGGGCCAGCACTGATTGACCATCAGCGCTCCACATCAACTCCGCACTGACATCGGCTGCAAGTTGCAGGGACCACTCCTCGCCCGAGAGATCACGCAGGAACCACTGCAGGCGGCCCGTACCGATCTGCGCCCGGGCATACAACAATTCGCCCCCGTCCGGGTGAACAGCAACGCTGTGCAGGCGTTGCTCGCCTGGCCATTCGTTGACCTGCAGCACAAGCTGGGCCGATTCCGGCAGGGACCGGCAGACCGCCGGACCGGCGCAATCCTCCAGGCTATCCGGTTGCAGTGCATAGAGTGAGAAATGGTCATCGCCCCCATGATCGAAAAACACATAGTCATGCTGACCATGTGGGCGAGGCAGATCCAGTTGTGGAAAGGTTCGCAATCGGGCAAGCTGATTCTTCCAGAGGCGTCGGTCCGGCAATGCTGCCAGGAACCCGGCGGTCCTGCTTTCCTGCTCTGACAACCAGTCACTCAGGCGCTCCTGCTCCGTGGCCATCCACAACCAGGGGTCCGCTGGCTGTGCTGAGGTTGGTACCGGCTGGATCACCGGCTCCAGGGTATCAGTCACATCGCCGCAAGCCTGCGAAGCAGGCTGCAGACAGGCTGAGAGCAGCAGAGAACAAAGTAGCAAAACGATTCGTGTCGTATGCCCCGGGATGCCCGACACGAGAATCATCGGCCTATCCGGTGAACAGGGAAAGCAGGGATTCGCGCAACCAGCGGTGGGACTGATCACTGTCGGACTGCCGGTGCCAGTACAGGTGCAGATCCAGTGGCGGCACGTCGAATGGCAGCGATACCAGGCGCAGTGGATACTGGTTGGCGAGAAAACGCGGCACCGTCATCACCAGGTCGCTGTCACTGACCACGGCTGCCGCCACCCGGTAGTGCTGCACACGCAGGTGTATCCGCCGCTCGGCTTTGTGCCGCAACAATGCCAGGTCCACCTGGCCCAGGCCTTTGCGACGACTGGACACATGAATATGCTTGAGTTCCAGGTAACGCTCCAGGCTCAGCCCAGACTCGGCTGCCGGATGGCCCGGGCGCATCACACAGACATAGTGGTCACTGATCAGGGACTGGTGGTAGACCTGCGAATCCTCGATCACCGGCACATCGATGGCAAAATCCAGTTCTCCACGAGCCAACTGCCGCACCATCTCATTGCGCTTCGTATAATAGCTCTGCAAGCGGATACCCGGTGCATGCTGCTCGAAATAGGGAAACAGCTTCGGCAGCACCACCGCCTCGGCCAGATCCGTCATGCTGAACTGATAGGTCCGCTCCGCCGAAGCCGGATCAAAGGCTTCGCGCTCGAGAATACTGCTGTTCAGGGTGGCCAGGGCAGCGGACACATTATGCGCAATGTTGTCGGCCACCGGCGTCGGCAGCATACCCCGCGAGGTCCGGATGAACAGCTCATCGTTGAAGATCTTGCGCAGGCGCGACAACGCATTACTGACGGCAGGCTGTGTGATCGACAGGGTTTTGGCCGCCTGGGTCAGGTTCCGCTCCGTATAGATGGTGTCAAACACCAGGAACAGGTTGAGATCGATTTTTTTCAGAATGCGACTCCTCATTGCATTGCATCCAACGTTGTTACCAGTAAACTGTGCTTACAGTATCAACCCTGTGAATAAAACTCACCCATTAAAATAACACAGACTGATGTCCCAGCATGCAAAAAAACGATAACACGACAACAAATCCTGACAAACTCGCGCGCTATCTGAAAGACCGCCTGCCCGGTTATCGGGGCGGTCCTCTGCGCCTGGAAAAATTCGCGGACGGCGAATCCAATCCTACCTTCAGGTTGCTGAGCGCAGAAGGAACCTGGGTATTGCGCCGCAAACCCCCCGGCGAGCTGCTGGCTTCCGCTCACGCCGTGGACCGGGAGTACCGACTGCTGCAAGCCCTGCAGAACAGCAAGGTCCCCGTGGCCACACCGTACCTGCTCTGTGAGGACGAATCGGTCATTGGCAGCATGTTCTACGTGATGAGCCATGAAGATGGCCAGGTGTTCTGGGATCCGGCACTGCCGGAAATCGATCGCGGACAGCGCCCCGACTACTATCACGCTCTGATCGGGACACTTGCTGATCTGCACGAGGTGGACCATGAAGCCGTCGGACTCGCCGACTTCGGTCGTCCGGGCAACTATTTCGCCCGCCAGCTCAATCGTTGGCGCAGGCAGTACGAAGCCTCGGCCACCGAATCAATCCCGGCCATGGATGAGCTGATGGATTGGCTCGACCAGGCGCTGCCTGAAGACGACGGGGAGACCACCCTGATTCACGGCGACTACCGGCTGGACAATGTCATGTTCCACCATGGTGAGCCCCGGCCCCGTGCCGTGCTGGACTGGGAGCTGGCCACACTGGGCCATCCGATGGCTGATCTTGCCTACTACTGCATGGCACTGCGCCTGCCTCGCGAGGGCGAGATGCGGGGCCTGGACGGCGCGGACCTGGAAGCCCTGAACATCCCCCGGGAAGAAGAGCTCATCGCCCTGTATTGTTCACGGCGCGGCATCGGTCCAATCCGACATTGGCCCTTCTATCTGGCCTTCAGTTTCTTCCGTCTGGCCGCCATCCTGCAGGGCGTCTATCGACGGGGACTGGAAGGCAACGCGTCGAGTCAGCGCGCCCAACGCATGGGCAAACTGGTCCATCCCCTGGTCAACATGGGCCTGGGAATCACAAAAAATCAATCCTGACACTTGCTTTCCTGACATCGGAAAGGCGATAGTAGCCGGCAACCGACCATGACAAAAACAACAATGATCGAGGCCCTGCCATGCTGGACAAACATGCCCGCGCCTACTGGAAGGCGAATGTACGGCTGCTGAGCATCCTGCTCTCCATCTGGTTCTTCATCTCCTACGTCTGCGGAATACTGCTTGCCGACCTGCTCGACAACATCCGTTTCGGCGGCTTCAAGCTCGGTTTCTGGATCGCCCAGCAGGGTTCGATCTATGTATTCGTGATCCTGATCTTTGTCTACATCCTCATGATGGATCGCCTGGATCGAAAATACCGGCGTGACTCCCACAACGGGGAGGATGCACAATGAGCGTACAGATTTGGACCTACATCTTCGTTGTCCTTTCCTTCGGACTCTACATCGGCATCGCCGTCTGGTCGCGGGCCTCCTCCACCAATGAATTCTACGTGGCGGGTACCGGAGTGCACCCCTTGGCCAATGGCATGGCCACCGCCGCCGACTGGATGTCGGCCGCCTCCTTCATCTCCATGGCCGGACTGATCGCTTTTCTGGGTCGAGATGGCGCCTTCTACCTGATGGGCTGGACCGGTGGCTACGTCCTGCTGGCCATGTTGCTCGCGCCCTATCTGAGAAAATTCGGCAAATTCACCGTGCCGGATTTCATCGGTGACCGCTACTATGGTCGTGACGCGCGGATTGTGGCCCTACTGTGCGCCATTGCCGTGTCCTTTGTGTATGTCTGTGGCCAGATGCAGGGGGCGGGTATCGTGTTTTCCCGGTTCCTGGAAGTCGACATCACCACCGGCGTGATCATCGGTATGACCATCGTCTTCTTCTATGCGGTGATGGGCGGAATGAAAGGCATCACCTATACGCAGGTCGCCCAGTATTGTGTACTGATCTTTGCCTATATGGTTCCCGCCATTTTCATCTCCATGATGATGACCGGAATTCCGATTCCACAGATCGGTTTCGGTGCAGAGTTGACCGAAGAATATGGTGGAGGTTATCTGCTGGACCGCCTGGACGGGCTCAGCCAGGAACTCGGCTTTGCCGCCTATACGGAAGGACAGCGGGCCACGCAGGATGTGTTCTTCATCACGGCAGCCCTGATGTTCGGCACCGCAGGCCTGCCCCATGTCATCATCCGCTTTTTCACGGTGCCCAGTGTGCGTGATGCGCGCAAATCGGCTGGATACGCCCTGATCTTCATTGCCCTGCTCTACACCACGGCGCCGGCCATCGCCGCCTTCTCCAAGGTCAACCTGATGACCACGGTCAACGAAACCCCG
>PWQG01000334.1 GCA_003556835.1 Gammaproteobacteria bacterium | reverse complement strand
AGGCCCCGACCGAGGAGACGAAGGTGGATTCGATGCAGTCCTGCACGTAGCACTGTTCGTTGCCCTGGAAGCGCGGCTCGTGCAGTGGGACAGGGCCTTCACCCAGAACCGACCGCAGGGCCTCGACCACGGCTGTCGGCAATGACGTCATAGGTTGTACTGATCCGCCTTGTAGCGCGCCAGGTTGGCGGGGTCCGCGAACCACTCCGCCGTCTCCGCCAGTCCGCGCCGGAAGCCGTCCAGTCCGCCGTATGCCGGCGTCCAGCCGAGCAGGTCCCGTGCCCGGGTGTTGTCCGCCCAGAGGCGTTCGACCTCGCTCTTGTCCGGACGCAGCCGCTGCTCGTCGGTCTCGATCTCGATCTCGGCGTTCATCACCTCGGCTATGGCACGGACGGTATCGCCGATGCTGATCTCGAAATTGCTGCCGACGTTGACCACCTCGCCCACGCCCGCATCACTCTCCAGCGCCCTGATGAAACCCTGGACGGTATCGGCCACAAAGTTGAAATCACGGGTCGGATGCATCGCTCCCAGCTTGATCCGCCGCTGACCGTTGGCAATCTGGGTGATGATGGTCGGGATGACCGCGCGGGCGGACTGGCGCGGCCCATAGGTATTAAAGGGCCGCAGCGTCACCACTGGTGTACCAAAGGAGAGGTAGAACGACTGGGCAATCTGATCCGCCCCGATCTTGCTCGCAGAATAGGGCGACTGGCCCTGCAGCGGGTGGTCCTCAGTGATGGGTACGAACCGGGCTGTACCGTAGACCTCGCTGGTGGAGGTGTGAACGACCTTGCTGACACCGAGTTCACGCGCTGCCTGCACCACGTTGAGCGTGCCCTTAATGTTGGTATCCACGTAGGTATCAGGCGAGTGGTACGAGTACGGGATCGCGATCAGCGCAGCCAGATGCAGAACGGCGTCACAGCCTGCCATCGCGGTACGCACACCGTGCGGGTCGCGGATATCACCGGCGAAGACCTCGAACCGGCCACGTACATCATCGGCACAGTGATCGAGCCAACCCCAAGAGTTGAAGGAGTTGTAGAGGACGAAGGCCTTGACGTCGCAGCCCGCGCGGACGAGGGCTTCGGTGAGGTGGGAGCCGATGAAGCCGTCAGCACCGGTTACGAGAATTTTTTTCAATGGCTTAGTCATTTTGCCGCATTTCGATGGGATTCGCAGGAGCTTGAACAACATCCTTATTCAATTCAAGGAGACCTGGGGTTTGATCAAGCAAATCTATTATTTCATGAAGATATCGTGGATGTTCCGCATCATGAGGAGGAAGTCGTGTGATGATCTCCTGAGCCAGTGAAAAATCTTCAGGTGTATCCACTGTAAGCCGGTAACTTGGTCGAAAAACCGGGCTCTCACCTGGAACAGAGAGCTCTCCTAAGTTAAAACCATACTCTTTCTTGAAACAGCTACCCCATACCTCGGTATCCTTGGACTCCTTCAGATCACACGCTCTCTCTATGGCAGAGGACTTTAAAACGTAACAGAAGGCACCAAATGGCAGTCCCTCTATTTTAGCGAAATCCAAACCAGAACTGAGTGCCTTCATAATCAGTCGATCGGCCCACTCCGGTGAGACCCAAGGGTTGTCAGCTGTCACACTGACAACCCAATCAAGGCCACTTTCCCTGGCTGCACAGCCCATCCGGTAGAGGACGTCTTCGGGGTCACCACGGTAACATCCAACACCATAGTCGGCCGCAAACGCAGCCAGCTCATCATCCTGCTCTACGGTCGATGTGATGATTGTCACAGTGTCCGCAAGGTGGACCCTACGCATCCGATCCATCAGGTGCGAAATCATGGGCCTTCCTCCAAGCGGTCGCAGAACCTTCTTGGGTAGGCGAGTTGATTTCAGTCGGGCAGTAATCAGAACACCAACCTTCATGAAAGATCCTCATAATTAAGAACGCTGAAGGCACGTAAATCCGTGGATAATTTACGGCCCAAAACCTGATCCAGCTTATCAGGCGGCACACCCAACTCAGTCGCTCTCAAAAAAACAACATCATCATCCTTAACGACATGTCTGGCAGGTAGATCGTGCTTTACTACGATGGACTTCTTCGAGTAAACCCGATATTTTTTCTCCGCCTCAGAAAATGGGTGTGGACGCCCGTCTCCCAGTGCAGCATCCACCGTTCGGATAGCCTCCACAAAACGCTTGAACTCATCTGGATTCAAAGCCGCCTGATGGTCAGTCCCCTTCAGAGATCGGTCGTGCGTGATGTGTTTCTCCTGTATCCAGAGACCAGCACCACGCGCAGCAATGGGTAGCCAGAAAGCTTCCATAGTGTCAGCATCAGAGTGGTCCTGGTAACCAACAGGCAAATCAAATGCCTCGCCTATCGTTACTGCTTGCAATATCTCGGAATCTTCCACCGCTGTCGGGAATAATTGCTTTCCATACATTAGCCAGATATCGACATCACCCGAATTGCGTATCCACTGAACAGCATCTGAAATTTCAGAATAGGTTGATGCACCTACGCTCAAATCGATACGCTTGCCTTGACCAGCGACATGCCTGATGAATTTCTCATTCGACAAATCTGCTGTGTGTATCTTGAACGCATCCACGTTAATTTCACGTGCAAAATCTGCCGCCTCGGAATCATACACACAGGCGATAATTTCCATCTCATTACTTTTCTGTCTGACGTAATCAGCCAGACCGCGCCACTCTTCATGTGAAAGCTCAATTTTTCGAAGCAAGTCAATGTCTGGGTGCGATGGCACGACCATGTTCTCATGCCGCCATATCTGAAACTGAATCGCATCAGCACCCGCATCAATAGCACCATCGATTATTTTTCTAGCAAGATCAACCGAGCCATCATGCGAACATGCCATCTCGGCAATGACAAAAGTTTTTTTCATAAAACATTCCACCATTCTGAATTCATGCGTCCCACTCTGTACGAGCACGCTGGAGTGTTTCTGGCAACCCGACGTCGAGCCAGTACTCATGGATGGGGAACGCGCCGACGCGATACTGCTGCGCCACTGCCTTTTCCAAGAGTTGCGGCATATCAAAGAACTGGCCGGTCGGTACGAGGTCCATTAGGCTGGGATCCAGGAGATAGATGCCCGCATTGACATAGTGAGTAAGGACCGGCTTCTCCTCCATCCCCTGCACCCTAAGGTCTTCCATACGGACCACACCATAGGGAATCTGGGTGGTGTGCTCCCTAACACAAAGCGTCGCTACCGCATCATGCTCTGAGTGGAAGTGCAGCAAGCGTCCATAGTCTACGCGAGTAAGGACATCGCCATTCAGCACCAACAGCGGATGGCCGGGCATGGCTGGCAACAAACTCAATGCCCCGGCTGTGCCCAGCGGCTTGTCTTCCTCCACGTACTGGATGTTGACCTGCCAGGATGCGCCATCGCCGAAATAGTCCTGGATCTGCTCCTTGAGGTAGTT
>PWQG01000187.1 GCA_003556835.1 Gammaproteobacteria bacterium | reverse complement strand
GTGGTAGAGGCCGTCAAGGCACAGCTGGACAAGGTGATGCATACCTGCCAGACCGTGATGCCCTACGAGGGTTACGTGCGTCTGGCACAGAAGCTCAGTGATATCACGCCGGTGCGTGGTGATGCCAAGGTCATGCTGGCCAACAGTGGTGCCGAGGCGCTGGAGAATGCCGTCAAGATTGCGCGCGCTGCCACCGGTCGGACCAATATGATCTGTTTTGATGGCGGGTATCACGGGCGGACCATGTACACCATGGCCATGAACGGCAAGGCGGCTCCCTACCAGGTCGATTTCGGCCCGATGCCGGGTACGGTGTACCGCGCGCCTTTCCCGGTACCGTATCACGGTGTCAGTGAAGATGAGGCCTTGCGGGGCCTGCAGATGACCCTGAAAACCGATTCGCCCCCGAACAACACAGCGGCCATTGTCATCGAGCCGATATTGGGCGAGGGCGGTTTCTACGCCGCATCACCCGAATTTCTGCGCGCCATACGCGAGATCTGCGACGAGCACGGCATTCTCATGATCGTGGACGAGGTGCAGAGTGGTTTCGGTCGCACCGGAAAGCTGTTCGCCATTGAACACAGCGGTGTGGAGCCGGATCTGATCACCATGGCCAAGAGCATGGCCGATGGCATGCCGATCTCGGCGGTGGTGGGTACCGACAAGCATATGGATGCATCCGGCCCGAACTCCCTGGGTGGTACCTATACGGGCAGCCCTACTGCCTGCGCGGCTGCGCTGGCGGTGCTGGAGGTGTTCGAGCAGGAAGATGTGCTGGATCAGAGCCGCAAACTCGGCGAGCATCTGCGCGCCCGCTTCGAGCAATGGCAGCAACGTTTTCCACACGTCGACAATGTGCGCAACCTGGGCGCCATGGCCGCGATCGAGCTGGTCACGGACAAGGATAGCCAGGAGCCGCGGGCGGATCATGCGGCGGCGGTGATGGCCTACGCCAAGGACCACGGACTCATCCTGCTCAGTTGTGGCATGTACGGCAACAGCATCCGCTTTCTCATGCCGGTGACCATTGAAAAGGAAGTGCTCGAGGAAGGATTGCAGATTGTGGAGGATGCTCTGGCCGCGTTGGGCTAGAACCGGTCGGGCCGGAATGCGATGAATCCGGGCGTGGCACTGCTGTGCCACGCCCGGCTCATGTCTTGCTCAGGCCAGATCGAAACGATCGGCGTTCATCACCTTGTTCCAGGCGGCCACGAAGTCCTTGACGAACTTCTCCTTGGCGTCGTCCTGGGCATACACCTCGGCAATGGCACGAAGCTGGGAGTTGGAACCGAAGATCAGGTCCACTCGTGTTCCGGTCCACTTCACCTCGCCACTCTTGCGATCCTTGCCTTCATAGATATCATCCTCGCCGGCTTTTGCTGCCCACTCGGTGCCCAGGTCGGTCAGGTTCACGAAGAAGTCATTGCTCAGTTTACCCGGCGTTTTGGTAAACACGCCGTGTTTTGACTGCTTGTGGTTTGCGTCGAGTACGCGCAGTCCACCGACCAGCACGGTCATTTCCGGTGCGCTCAGGCCCAGCAGTTGCGCCTTGTCCACCAGCATTTCCTCGTCGGAGACGGTGAACGCGGTCCGGCGGTAATTGCGGAAACCGTCGGCTTCCGGCTTGAGGAACTCGAAGGACTCCACGTCCGTGAGCTCTTCACTGGCGTCGGTGCGACCGGGAGAGAAGGGCACCGTCACGCTGTGTCCGGCGTCTTTTGCCGCTTTCTCGATCGCGGCGCAGCCCCCGAGCACGATCAGGTCGGCCAGGGAGACTTTCTTGTTGCCGGACTGGGCGCCGTTAAAGTCACTCTGGATGCCTTCCAGGGTCTTGAGTACTTTTGCCAGTTGTTCCGGCTGGTTGGCTTCCCAATCCTTCTGCGGGGCCAGTCGTATACGGGCCCCATTGGCGCCGCCGCGCATATCCGAGCCGCGGAAGGTCGAGGCTGAGGACCAGGCCGTGTAGACCAGTTCGGCTACGGAGAGGCCTGAATCCAGGAGCTTGCCTTTCAGGTCGGCGATGTCCTGGTCATTGACCAGTTCGTGATCCACCGGCGGCACCGGATCCTGCCAGTCGAGGTCTTCGTCCGGTACCTCGGGGCCGAGATAGCGTGCTTTCGGGCCCATGTCGCGATGGGTCAGTTTGAACCAGGCGCGGGCGAAGGCATCGGCGAACTCTTCCGGATTCTTGTGGAAATGCTGCGAAATCTTGCGGTACTCAGGGTCCTCGCGCATGGCCATGTCCGCCGTGGTCATCATCAGGCCCACTCGGGTGTTGGCGTCTTCGGCATCGGGTGCGTGATCCTTTTCCGCCAGATTCTTGGGTACCCACTGCTGGGCGCCAGCCGGGCTCTTGGACAGTTCCCACTCGTAACCGAACAGGATGTCGAAGTAGCTCATATCCCATTTTGTTGGAGTGGGCGTCCAGGCGCCTTCCAGACCACTGGTGATGGTGTCGCGGCCTTTTCCGCTGCCATGCTCGCTGATCCAGCCCAGGCCCATCTGCTCAATAGGGGCGGCTTCTGGTTCGGGCCCCACCAGATCTGCATCGCCGGCGCCATGTGTCTTGCCAAAGGTGTGACCACCGGCGGTCAGCGCTACGGTTTCGTAGTCGTCCATGGCCATGCGGGCAAAGGTTTCGCGGACGTCCTGGGCCGAAGCCAGGGGGTCAGGGTTGCCATCGGGGCCTTCCGGGTTTACATAGATCAGGCCCATCTGTACCGCGGCCAGCGGGTTTTCCAGGTCGCGCTCACCGGAATAGCGGCTGTTGGGTTTGTCACTGGTGGCCAGCCATTCCTCCTCGGCGCCCCAGTAGATGTCTTCTTCGGGCTGGAAGATGTCTTCACGGCCACCGGCAAAACCGAAGGTCTTGAAGCCCATGGTTTCCAGGGAAACATTGCCGGCGAGAATGTACAGGTCCGCCCAGGAGAGCTTGTTGCCGTACTTTTTCTTGATCGGCCACAGCAGTCGCCGTGCCTTGTCCAGGTTGCCATTGTCCGGCCAGCTGTTGATCGGGGCAAAACGCTGGTTGCCTGTGCCCGCGCCACCGCGCCCGTCACCGGTGCGGTAGGTGCCTGCACTGTGCCAGGCCATACGGATCATGAAGGGACCATAATGCCCGTAATCGGCCGGCCACCATTTCTGGGAGTCCGTCAGCACGTCCGCCAGGTCTTTCTTCACGGCTGCCAGATCGAGTTTCTTGAACTCTTCCGCATAGTTGAATTCCTCACCCAGCGGATTGGACTTCGGTGCATGTTGGTGGAGGATGTCGAGATTGAGCTGCTCCGGCCACCAGTCCTTGATACCGGTGCCGCCGCTGCTCATTTTTGTGTTGGAACCGTGCATGACCGGGCACTTTCCGCCAGTATCTACATTGCTTGCGCTCATTTGACTCTCCAATTGACTCACCAATTATTGCCAGTTTTTACCCGGCTGATGTAACTACGCTTTCGCCGAGCCTGGACTCACTATACATCAAGCTGATGCGTAAGGTTTAGAACGATTTGTTTACAGTTCTGATAGTTTTTCTTTATCAGTCAACAGATGCAGAAGTTCGTGAAAATCGTCGTGGAGGGCAGTGCCTTACAAGATCGTGTGCTTCATCGCAGAAGCCGATTGGTGTGCATAATCGGGACGCTGTACCATGTCACGGGGCAGCAGGCATTGATCGCAACTCGGCCTGCCTTGCGGTCGGTGCAGCACCGGATCAACTCGTGTGTCGGGAGAGCCATGAAAGGGATTACATTGCGCCAGATCTACTGGCTGGGAAACGGAATGGTGGCCCTGGTGCTGGTTGTGGCTATCAGCATCCAGAGCATGGCGGATCGCGAGTCGACGCTGGCGGACGGCTTCCGGGAAGCCGACAACCTCACCCGTGCCCTTGTGGAGCAGGCAGGGCAGTTGCGAGCCACTATGGCACTGGGTCTGGGACGTGTGGCTGAACTGTACGGCCGTGACGGGGGGCAATTCGACAGCCAACAGTTGCACGAACTGCTGGCCACCCTGCAGTCCGGCTCTCTGGTAACCGAAACCTACATGATCGCTGACGCCCAGGGACAATTGATTGCGACTGCACACAGTGCTGATCCGGGCGTCATCAATGTCTCGACCTTACCGGAGTTCCAGGTGCATCTGCGCGGGGAAGACAATCAGCAGGGGCGCAATCTCGGTCTGCCGCGACAGGGTCTGCCGGGTTATGGCGATGATGTCTGGGTGGCCAACTACAGTCTGCGCCTGGAGACGGCAGGTGGTGAATTTGCGGGTGTGGTGCTGGCCGCGGTTTCCGTGGCCTATCTGCTGGATTTCTACGATGCCCTGCGTACCTCGGAGGCGGATGTGGTGGGCATGATCAACGGGGATGGCCTGCTCATGGTGCGCAGCCCCTTCGTGCCGGAGCTGGTGGGTGAACCAGCGCTTGAGTACCTGTATTACGATGACCTGGTTGGTAACGAGGAGGCGGGCAGGCTGGTTGGTTCTATTGATTCCCAGCGGGAGGCGGACCGTCTGATTGCCTACCGTAACGTCCCTGGCACCAGTTTAATCGTATACATGGGTATCGCTCGCAGCTCTGTGCTTGCGCCCTGGTGGAACCGCCTTTATTTCAAGCTGGTCATCGGTTTTTCGGCGATGCTGTTGTCATTGCTGTTCTCTGCCCTCGCGATGCGTTTTCTGCGAGCACGGGAAGAAGCCTTGCAGGGAGAGTCCCGGGCCCGGGCCGAGATCGAGACCATCTTCCGTTCCATTTCCGATGGTGTCATTGCCATGGATCATGATTGGCGTGTGGTCCATGTCAATCGCGAAGCTGAACGGATCACCCGACGCTCCGCTGATGAACTATTGGGAAAGCTCTTGTGGGAATCCTTTCCGGAAGCGCGGAATACCGAATTGTATGAAAACTATGTGAGGGCCGTGGAATCGGGGGAGCCTCGGGCCTGGGAAACCTACTACGAGCCTTTGGACACCTGGTTCTCGATCAAGGCTTTTCCGCATGAACAGGGTCTGACCATCTATTTCCAGGATATAAGCACACGTGTGGCAACCGAGGAGCAGTTACGTCAGGCACAGAAAATGGAGGCGGTCGGGCAATTGACCGGAGGCGTGGCGCACGATTTCAATAATCTGTTGACCGTGATCCAGGGCAATACCTCGGCCCTGCTCGAATTGCTTGATCAGGATCCCGGGCTGCTGGCGAACCGACCCGAGATCGTACGCAAGCAGCTGGACCTGGTCCGCCAGGCCGGGGATCGGGCCTCGAGCCTGACCCACCGCTTGCTGGCTTTTGCCCGCAAACAACCGTTGAATCCGCAGGTGACAGACATCAATCAGTTGATCGGAGATACGGAAGACCTGTTGCGTCGCACCCTGGCCGCGGAACTCAATATCGAGCTGGTGCGAAGTGGCGGATTGTGGAAAGCGCTGGTGGACCGGTCCGAGTTGCAGAATGCGGTGCTCAATCTGGCGATCAATGCGCGCGATGCGATGCCGGAAGGAGGCAAGCTGACCATTGAAACCGCAAACATGTCGGTGGATCCGGATTACGCTGCCATTCACGAGCTGGAGCCGGGGCAGTATGTCACGGTAGCGGTTTCGGACACCGGAATCGGCATGGATCGGGAAGTGGTCCGGCGGGCGTTCGAGCCGTTCTTCAGCACCAAGACGGAGCGCGGTGGTTCGGGGCTGGGACTGAGCATGGTTTACGGGTTCGCGCGGCAATCCAATGGTCACGTTCGCATCTACAGCGAAACGGGCGAAGGCACCACGGTGCGGATCTATCTGCCGCGGGCCAGGGATGAGTCCGAGTCTGATTGCGAGCGGCAAGTCATTGATGATCCGGAGGCACTGGCGGGGCGTAACGAACGCATACTGGTGGTCGAGGATGATCCTCTGGTTTTGCAATTCACGGTGAGCTGCCTGGAAGGGCTTGGCTACCGGGTGGCGTCCTGTACCGAGGGAAACACGGCACTGAAGCTGTTGGAAGAAGATGGGCCTTTCGACCTGTTGCTGACCGACGTGGTGTTGGTGGGTGGATTGTCGGGTCGCCAGGTGGCTGATCAGGCGCTGGAGAAATTTCCCGGACTGAGAGTTCTTTACATGTCCGGCTACACCGAGAATGCCATTGTCCACCACGGGCGCCTCGATCCGGGCGTGAGTCTGTTGAGCAAGCCGTTCCGGAAGAAGGACCTGGCCCGCAAACTGAGGGGTATTCTTGACCATCCGTCGAACTGATGCACTTCGTCATGAGCCAGGTAAAATCTCTGCGGGGATTTTCAGGGTTTTGCTTGCACTGTTGTTGCTATTGACGCCGCTGGCCCGGGCACAGGATGACCTCGCATTGCTGGAGGCTGTCCGGGTCGTCGAAGAGCGGCTCGACGCACGCCTGGGGATGCTTGTCCGCGATACTGCTGATGGCCGCAGTGTGCAGTATCGCGCTGCCGAGCGCTTTCCCATGACTAGCACTTTCAAGACCCTGGCCTGCGCGGCCTTGCTGCAGCGGGTGGATCAGGGTAGTGAAGATCTGGCGCGGCGTGTGGTATTCGAGGAGGATGAACTGGTCAGTTATTCCCCCATCAGCAGTCAGTACATCGGGCCGCCCGGCATGTCCCTGGGAGAATTGTGTGCCGCCACCTTGGCGGTCAGCGACAATTCTGCTGCCAATTTCATTCTTGATGCCCTGGGTGGTCCGGATGCGCTGACCGCGTTTCTTCGCTCCATTGGGGATCAGCACAGCCGGCTTGATCGCCGGGAAACCGCGTTGAACGAAGCAATCCCGGGTGACCTGCGGGATACCACAACACCAGCCGCCATAGCTGAAACGCTTGAACGGCTGCTATTGGGTGAACAGCTTTCATTAGCCTCGCGCAGACAATTGTGGCATTGGCTGGAGGCAAATGAGGTGGCCGACAGCCTGTTCCGGGCGAGTCTGCCGAACGGATGGCGTATTGCTGACCGCAGCGGTGCGGGCGGATATGGTTCACGCTCCCTTACCGCAGTCATCCTTCCGCCAGAGCGCGAGCCTGTCATTGTTACCGTATACCTTACCGAATCCGGGCTGGAAATGCCCGCACGCGACACGGCCATTGCAGAGATTGGCGCTGCCGTCATGCAATGGATCATGAAATCCAGACCAGAGGAGTGAAGCCATGAGTCAACCGATCATTGCTGACAACAAGCCGGTAAAAGTGGAGTTGGAGAAGGGCAAGGAATACTATTTCTGCGTCTGTGGCCGCTCCGACAATCAACCTTTTTGTGATGGATCCCACTCCGGCACTGAATTCAAGCCCAAGGCTTTTGTCGCCGAAAAGAGTGAAGAGGCCTATCTGTGCCAGTGCAAGCACACCGGCGACTCGCCTTTCTGCGACGGTACCCACAAGAAGTTCGAAAAGGAACAGGTCGGCAAGGAAGGGCCGGGTCCTGAATCAGGCGATGACGAGGCGCCGAAGGCGAAAGCAACCAGGGAAGAGCCCACGGTGGAGTTCATTCACCAGCTGGCGCGGGAAGGCCTGTCACAAGTGGGGCATCATGGCCCCATGACCGCAATGGGGGTGCCTCGCCACAAGCTGCCGGACTGGGATGATCTGCAACTGATGGTCGCGCAGCTGGCAGAACGCCCGCTGGATGATGACGCCAGCGTGGCGACGGAACTGGTGATCGGTCCCGAGGCCAAGAAGCCGCTGCATCTGCGTATTCCCCTGTTTGTTTCGGACATGAGTTTTGGTGCTTTGTCGCAGGAAGCCAAGATTGCCCTGGCACGTGGGGCCGAGCAGGCCGGTACGGGCATCTGTTCCGGCGAGGGCGGCATGTTGCCGGAGGAGCAGGCGGAGAACAGCCGATACTTCTACGAACTGGCCAGCGCAAAATTCGGATATGAGGAGTCCCTGCTCAAGAAGGTGCAGGCCTTCCACTTCAAGGGTGGACAAGCCGCCAAGACCGGCACTGGCGGGCACCTGCCGGCCAGCAAGAACACCGGGCGGATTGCCGAGGTGCGGGGGCTGGAGCCGGGTACACCGGCAGAATCGCCCTCTGCGTTCAAGGACCTGGTGGCGGTGAAGGACTTCCGCAAGTTTGCCGATCATGTGCGGGAGATCACCGGCGGTGTTCCCGTGGGTTTCAAACTCAGCGCCAATCATGTTGAGCGGGACATCCAGTTTGCTCTGGACGCCGACGCCGACTACATCATCCTTGATGGCCGTGGTGGTGGTACCGGCGCGGCGCCCGAGATGTTCCGTGACCATATCAGTGTACCGACCATTCCGGCATTGGCCCGCGCGCGGCGTTACCTGGATAAACAGAAGGCGAGTGGTCGGGTCACCCTCATTGTCACGGGTGGACTGCGTGTGCCCATCGACTTCGTCAAGGCCCTGGCCCTTGGCGCCGATGGTATCGCCCTGGCCAACAGTGCCATGCAGGCGATCGGTTGTGTCAGTGCACGGATCTGTAACACCAACAACTGTCCGGCAGGCATTGCCACTCAGCGCGAGGACCTGCGCAAACGACTGGATGTGGATGCCTCTGCCCGGCGCCTGGCCACGTTCCTGGATGCCTCCACGAGTCTGATGCAGGTCATGGCCCGTGCCTGCGGGCATGAATCACTGGCCGATTTCGGGCCCGACGATCTGGCGACCTGGGATCATGATATGGCCCGCTTGTCCGGAGTTACTTATGCCGGAGCGGGTTTGCCGGAATGATTGTCACGAAGCGGATCTCGATCCGGAAACTACTGGGCTTTACCCGAGTCAACCTCGGATTCCTGCTTGGCTTTGTGTTGCTGTCGGTAATGGCCTACCAATATATGGACTTGGCGCTGCTGCAGGCGCTGACCTATGCCAGCGGTTTCCTGGGCACGGCGCTTGCGTTCCTGATCGGCTTCCGCAACAACAATGCCTATGGGCGTTGGTGGGAGGGCCAACAGTTGTGGTCGAAACTCAAGTACGAGAGCCGGGCTTTTGCTTCACTGGTCCTGTCCCTGGTTCCTGCCGACGAGACGCGCCGGCAGACCCGTGAACAACTGATCCGGCGCCAGGCCGCATTCGCCTGGCGCCTGAATCGCTTCCTGCGCAAGCTGCCGATGGGTGATGAAATTCAGTCCCTGCTGCCAGCTGATGAACGCCAGGCGATTGAGGCGCGGCAGACACCTCCACTGGCCTTGCTGAACCGGCAGAATGAAACAGTTCGCGAGTTGTTCGAGGCCGGGGCATTGGACAGTTACAAACATGTGCAGCTCAGCCAGCGGCTTCGCGAGTTTCAGATCGTGCTCAGCGGTTGCGAGAGGCTCAAGAAAACACCGTTTCCGATGCAATACAGCTGGTTCATGACCTACAGCCTGCGCCTGTTCCTGTTCATCCTGCCGCTGAGCCTGGCGGGGCATCTCGGCTATTGGTCCGTGCCGCTGTCCCTGCTCATCGGTTATGCCTTCATCATGCTCGAATACGTGGGCCGTTATGTCGAGGCACCCTTCGAGAACGGCGTCAATGATGTGCCCATGGATTATATTGCCCGCACCATCGAGATTGATCTGCTGGAGATGCTGGGCGAGGAGGAATTACCGGAACCGGTCAAACCGGTGGGTATGGGTTATCTCTATTGAGTCTGGATTGATCGGCTGTTTCAGCCGGCACAGCAAGAGAGCTGACGAACATCTTTGCTGAATGTCTGGGCGGCCAGCTTCAGGCCCTCCACCATGGTCAGGTAAGGGAAAAGCTCATCGCCGATGTCCTGCACCGTCATACGGGCGCGTAGTGCCACCACTGCTGTCTGGATCAACTCACCGGCTTCCCCCGCTACCGCCTGTACGCCCAACAAGCGTCCTGAGTCCCGATCGGCAACCATCTTGATGAATCCAAGGGTGTCGAAATTGACCAGTGCACGCGGCACATTCTCCAGATCGAGCACGCGGGTATCCACGTTGAAGCCTCGCTTGAGCGCCTCGGCTTCCGTCAAGCCAACGCTGGCAACCTGCGGGTCGGTAAACATCACGCCCGGCATGGCGCTGAGGTCCAGGGTAGCCTCGCCTCCCGTCATGTTGATGGCGGCCCTGCTGCCTCCGGCGGCGGCAACATAGACGAACCGGGGCTGGTCAGTGCAGTCCCCTGCGGCATAGATGCCGGGCACCGTGGTTTGCAACTGAGCGTTCACCTGAATCGCGCCGTGAGCGGTTTTCACACCGATTTCCTCCAGATTCAGGGACTCGGTATTGGGTCTGCGGCCGGTCGCCACCAACAGTTGATCTGCCCGTAATGTGCCTGCATTGGTATCGAGAATGAACTCATTGTTGCTATGGTCCACGCGGCTGGCCTGAGTCTGCTTGAGTACCTTGATGCCCTCGCGATTGAATGCTGTTTCCATGGCCTCACCAATGGCGTCATCCTCACTGGATAACAGACAGCTGCGGGCCAATACGGTGACCTGGCTACCCAGGCGGGAGTACGCCTGGGCCAATTCCAGGGCGACGAAGCCGGCGCCGATGACGATCAGTCGTTCGGGCATGCTATCCATTGCCAGCGCACTGGTGGAGGTGAGATAAGGCGTCTCAGCCAGCCCCGGTAACGGTGGCTCGGTGGGCATGGCGCCGCTGCCGATGAAGGCGCGATCAAAGCGGACTGTCTGTTCGCCGCCCGCGTTCAGTTTGACCACCAGGGTATTGGTATCGACAAACCGGGCCTCACCGTTGAGGACCGTGATGGCCTTGTGGTCGCGCAGTATGCTTTCATATTTGGAGTCACGCAATCGCTCGACACGTGCCTGTTGCTGTTGAAGCAGTTTCGCCCGGTCCACCACTGGTGCACGGGCGCTCACGCCCTCGTCAAAAGCGCTCTCCTTGCGCAGCTGTGCGATGTGCGCGGCGCGAATCATGATCTTCGAGGGCACGCAGCCAATATTCACGCAGGTGCCGCCGATGGTGCCGCGTTCGATCAGGGTGATGCGGGCACCACGTTCGGCCGCTTTCAAAGCGGCCGCCATGGCAGCTCCGCCGCTTCCCACCACTGCGATATGCGGCTTGTTGTCATTACTCACTCAGGGAGCTCCCCATCTGCTTCCGAAGCCGTTGGTGTGGAGGGAAAACCGGCACCTTCGACGGCAGCGATCAGGCTGTCCAGGTCCGTACGCGTTGCGTCAAAGTGGATTCTCGCCTCGCGTTGCTCGCTGTCTGTTTCGACGGTCAGTACACCATCTACACGGTTCAGCGCCCGGCGTACGGTGGGCGAACACAGGGGGCAATTCATATTGGGAATGGACAGAACCACCGTGCTGGCATCCACGGGAACCTGCTGGACTTCGGCGGCGGGGTCATTGATCTCTGGGTTCGATTCAGTGCATCCGGACAGCAATATGGCACCGAGCAGAACGGCTGCGAGGCTCGCCAGGTGAAAACGTGAAAACAGATGCGGTCTGTGCATGGTGTAGACCTCCTGTTCCGGGGTCCGGAACGTCTTATTCGATGATGATACCAAGTACATAAGGTGCGAGGGCGGAAGCCACAAGCAGGCTGACCACCAGCCAGAACAGGATCCGGTAGCGCTTCTGTACTGCTGGCGCCGCGCAAACCTGTCCCTCATCGCAGCTGTCCGGCGTCCGATAGAGGCGCCGCCAGGCCAGAAACAGCGCCAGTGCAGCGCCGCCAATGAACAGCCACCGGTAGGGGAACAGTGCATGCAGTGTGGCCATCCAGGCGCCGCCAAGGCCCAGGACCACCAGGACAAAAGGCAGAACGCAGCAGGCCGAGGCCAGTACAGCCCCTGTGCCGGCCAGCGCCAGCGGTCCACGGCTGGATCTGATGTTCGGCTCCTGTTGTGCGTGCTTCTCTGCCATGAGTTTGCCCCCGGCTTCGCTTACTTGTACTCTAAACCTTGTAGCTGCTACAGGGTCAAGGTTTTATGCGGATCGGGGAACTGGCAGAGCGAACCGGCTGTCAGGTGGAGACAATCCGGTATTATGAACGAGCCGGAATCCTGCCGGAGCCATGGCGTGCCCGGAACAATTACCGGCGCTACGATCAGACGCATTATCGACGACTGCGTTTCGTGCTGCGTTGCCGCGGACTGGGTTTCAGTCTTGATGAGGTCAGGACATTGCTGGGCCTGATGGATGGTGGTGACTACAGTTGTGCGGAAGTGAAAGCACTTGCCAGTGAGCATCTGGCAGCCGTGCGGCTGAGAATTGATGGATTGAGGGAAATGGAGTCCCGTCTGAACGAGTTGATTGCCCAATGCAGTGGAAGCACGAGCCCCGACTGTTCCCTGCTGGAGACTTTGTCCGAGGCGCCAGCCCATCATGATCGCGATTCCTGAAGGAGCAGAATGAGCACAAGGGATGTTGCCCTCGCCCTGCTGGTGGTCACCATCTGGGGTACCAGTTTCACGGTGATCCGGATTGGTCTGGACGACATGCCGCCGATGCTGCTGGCGTCGCTGCGTTATGCTTTTGTGGCCCTGCCGGCAGTGTTTCTGATCCGGCCACCGGCCATTGAGCTGCGCTATTGGATTCTCTATGGGCTTACGGTCGGGGTGGGCCAGTACGGTTGCCTGTTCTACGCCATGCACATCGGCATGCCCGCCGGTATTGCCTCGATCGTGTTGCAGGCCCAGGCGTTTTTCACCCTGCTTTTTGCTGCTGCGGTGTTTCGGGAAACGGTGTCGGCGGCACAGCTGTGTGGTCTGCTGTTGGCCATTGCCGGACTGCTGCTTGTCTACCAGGGTTCCGGTCTGCCGGGTGCGGAACAGCTGCCGCGTTTTGCCCTGTTCCTGGCCCTGTCCGGCGCGGCTTTCTGGGGGGCATCCAATATCGTTGTGCGCAAGGCCTCTCTGCGGGCCATGGCACAAAAAAGGCACCTGGATATGTTCAGTCTGATCATCTGGTCCAGTCTGGTCCCGCCGATACCGCTACTGCTGCTGGCTTTCACCCTGGACAGCCCACAGACCCTTGCTGCCGTATTCACCGACTTCAGACTGGCCGGATTCCTGGCCGTGTTCTACCTCGCCTTTGCCGCGACCCTGTTCGGTTTTGGTGTCTGGAGTCATCTGCTGGCGCGGTATCCCATGAGCCGCGTGGCGCCATTGTCCCTGCTCGTGCCGGTGACCGGTCTGCTGACCGCGCGCCTGGTGCTGGGGGAATCCCTTTCCTTGCTACAGTGGGTAGGCTGCCTGCTGGTCATTGCCGGGCTGCTGCTGGGCAGTTTCGGATTTCCAAGACGGTTGCCTGCACGGGAGCGATGACGGAAAATCAGATCTTGAATGTCACGGAACGAGCAGTCCGCAAGAATGAAGGGAGAGGGAGCATGTATGTACCAGAGCATTTCCGGGAATCGGACACCGGGAAACTACTGCAGACTAT
>PWQG01000326.1 GCA_003556835.1 Gammaproteobacteria bacterium | reverse complement strand
CCCCGCCACATCATGCCAGCCAGCAATACAAAAATGATCACCGGAATGTACAGTTTCAGGTTACCCATCATTCAGACTCCTCATCAGGCCCCGGCATCAGCCGTCTTGCCGGATTTTGCATCGCTCGCCGCATCCGCCTCGCGCTTTTCGGCCTGCCGCGCACGGAAGCGCCGGTAGCGCTTATCGGTCACGGCCAATATGCCACCAGCGGCAATGAACAGGGTACCCAGCCAGATCCAGCGTACAAAAGGCTTGATATGGATGGTCATCGACCAGGCACCACCACTGCGCGGCTCACCCAGAGTGATGAACAGATCCCGCAGGAAACGCCCATCAATGGCCATCTGTGTGGCCGGGCTGTTGCTGGCCAGATACAGACGCTTCTGGGGATAGAGATACTGCCAGTGCTCCCCGTCTCTCACCACTTCTATCGTGGCCTCGTCGGCAATGTAGTTCGGCCCCTGTACATCGCGCACACCCTGGAATATGAAGGTGTACTCGCCCAGGTCGGCGCCCTGCCCCGGTTGCAGCAATACACTGCGCTCGATGCTGTAGATGCTGGTCAGCACCGCGCCGGTCATGGTGAGGATAAATCCGAAGTGGGCGATCTGCATGCCCCAATAACTGACCGTCAGGGCCCGTAGTCCCTTGCCGATGCTGGCCTTGTTCGACACTTTCTGCTGCACATCACGCAGCATCGAGCCCAGGATCCAGAACGCCAAGATTGCGGTGAGAATGGTGCCCATGGGGAATTCGAAGGTCAGCATGACCGGAATCACCACCCCCAGTGCCACGGCCGCAATGGCCACCTTGCCCAGGTTCTGCAGCAGGTATTTGCCCGACGTGCGCTTCCAGCGCGAGATTGGACCAATACCCATGAAGACGACCAGTATGGCCATCAACGGCAGGAAAATGGTATTGAAGTACGGCGGGCCCACCGAGATCACATCGCCATCGGTGATCGCCTGGTAGACCATGGGATACAGGGTACCCAGCAGGATGGCGGCACTGGCCACCACCAGGATGATGTTGTTGGCCAGCAGGAACACCTCTTTGGAGAGACTGCCAAAACCGAACTCACTCTTCATCATCGGCGCGCGCAGCGCATAGAGCAGCAGCGAACCACCCACGATGAGCATGAGGAAGAACAGGATGTAGACCCCGCGGGTCGGATCGGTGGCAAAGGCATGCACCGAGGTCAGCAGGCCCGAACGGGTGATGAAGGTGCCCAACAGGCTCGCGGCAAAGGCCATGATCGCCAGCAGGATGGTCCAGCTCTTGAACACGCCACGTTTTTCGGTGGCCGCCAGGGAATGGATCAGGGCCGCGCCCAGCAACCAGGTGATCAGCGGCGGATTTTCCACCGGGTCCCAGGCCCACCAGCCGCCCCAGCCAAGCTCGTAATAGGCCCACCAGCTGCCCAGGGAGATGCCCAGGGTCAGGATGGCCCAGGCCACATTGGCCCAGGGCCGGCACCAGCGCGCCCAGGCGGCATCAAGCCGGCCACTGAGCAGAGCCGCAATGGCAAAGGCAAAGACCACGGTGAAGCCGACGTAGCCCATATACAGGGCCGGCGGATGGATGATGAAGGCAAAGTCCTTCAGCGCGGAATTCAGGTCCGAACCATCAGCCGGCGCCAGGGGCAGCAGGCGATCGAAGGGGTTGGAAGTCGCAATCATGAACAGGGTGTAACCCACCACGATCAGGCCCATGATGGCCAGCACGCGGGAGACAAAGTCGATGGGCATGGCCTTGCTGAAGACCCCGACCGCCACCATCCAGGCACCCAGCATCCAGGTCCAGAACAGGAAGGAGCCTTCGTGACCGCCCCAGACCGCGGAAATCTTGTACTGCAGGGGCAGCATGGAATTGGAGTTGTTGGCGACATAGGCCACCGAGAAGTCATCGGTGACAAAGCTGTAGCCGAGGATCAGCAGGCTGATCGAGAGAAACACAAACACCCCGGCCGTCAGCGGTCGGGCCAGGTTCATCCACAGGGTGTTGCCGATCTGGGCACCAACCAGCGGCACGGTGCCCAGGATGATGCTCAGGCAGAAGGCGATGATCAGTGCAAAATTGCCGATTTCCGGGATCATCAATACGCTCCCTGGCTGCCCACGAGATCACGGTTGCGCTCGGCCTCATCCAGGGCGCGCTTCACCTCCTGGGACATGTAGTTTTCGTCGTGGCGGGCCAGGACACGGGTGGCGACAAAGTCACCCCGCTCATTGACACTGCCCTCGGCGACCACACCCTGCCCTTCGCGGAACAGGTCCGGCAGGATGCCGTTGTACTCGATCCAGACATCGCTGTTGTAATCGGTGGTGGCAAAGCGCACCCGCAGGGATTCCTCGTCATGCTGGATGCTGCCTTCCTTGACCATGCCCCCGACCCGGATGTGCTGTCCCGCCGGCACTTCGCCGGCAGCCACCTGGCTGGGCGTGAAGAACAGGTCGATATTGTTGCTCAGGGCGTACAGGGACAGACCGATGGCCAGACTCAGGCCGGTGGCGATGAAGACGATGATCCCCAACTGCTTCTTGCGATGTGCTTTCATGCTGACTCCCCCTGGACTTCGTAAAGCCCGATTACTGCGACTTCTGCTCTGGATCCGGCGCCGGCGGCGCTGAAGCTCCTGTTTCGACATTACCGGCATTTCCGGCAGTGGCCTGCTGTGTCGCTGCCTGCTGCGCGCGACGCTGTGCCGTGCGCTGTTCTTCCCGGCGTGCACTGGCCGCCTGCTGTTGCAGGAAACGGCGGCGTTGACGCAGGGGCATCCACAGATTATACGTCAAAAAGACCGTGAACAGGGCATATACCGCCCAGATATGGAAGGTATAACGACCACCCATCTGCAGAAATTCAGCGATGCTGTCGAACTGCAATTCCAGCACGATCATGCGACGCCCTCCCTCTGGACCAGTTCCTGCACCCATTTCGTTCGTCGCTCACGCTGCAGGATCTCGTTGCGCACGCGCAGGATCAGCGTGATGGCAAAGAAGAAATAGACCGCCACGATCATGATGACCAGCGGTACCCAGACTTCCGGCGGATTGGGCGCGACCGGATCCATGGAGAAGCGGCTGGCCGGCTGGTGCAGTGTATTCCACCAGTCCACCGAGTATTTGATGATGGGCACATTAATGGCACCGACAATGGCCAGGATGGCGCAGGCGCGAGCCGCCGCATCAGGGCTTTCAATGGCCGAGCGCAGGGCGATGACCCCGATGAACAGGAAGAACTGGATCAGCATGGAGGTGAGCCGCGCATCCCAGGCCCACCAGGTGCCCCACATGGGCTCGCCCCAGATGCCACCGGAGGCCAGGGCCAGGGCGCTGAACCAGGCGCCTATGGGCGCCACGCACTTGGCCACCATGTCGGCCAGTTTCATGCGCCAGACCAGGGCAATGAATGCCAGGATGGCCATGACGAGGTAGCCGGCCATGGCCT
>PWQG01000392.1 GCA_003556835.1 Gammaproteobacteria bacterium | reverse complement strand
GCCCTTCCCCACTGGTAAAGATTGTTTCCAATGGGCACCGGATGACAATCAGGTCAGGCCGGCAAACTAGAGAAGATCTCATGAAAAAACTAAGTTACCTGAAATACACCGCGGCCCTGCTACCCGCCTTGGCGTTGGGCATGCCAATGACTATCACTTATGCCAGCGATACTGATAATCATCGCGCTGACCAGCACGCCCAGACCTCAGCAAAGTCGAAGACCGGTCAGGCCAGTCAAGCCGGTTATCTCAACACCAAGCCTGAGGGCGGCTTCCACACCGACAAGCTGATCGGAACGGAAGTGAAGAACCGACGCAACAACGAGACCGTTGGTGAAGTCAGCCAGCTGGTGCTGGACAGGGACGGCAAGGTAGTCGCCGCAATCGTCAGCGTCGGCGGTACGCTCGGAATGGGTGCGCGAGACGTAGCCATCGGATGGGACCAGATTGAACGCAAGCTTGACGGTGATAGTGTCACGCTGTCGGTCGATCTGGCTGAAGGCAGTCTGGATAACGCGCCCGACTACGGTAGCGAACGTTCAGATCGACGGACTGGCATGACGACTGGAATGACTGGCCCGGACCGTGATCGCCAGACCTCTGGTGAGCGTGCCGGTCAACGTGCCAACCAGCAGACCGAACAGCGTATGGGTCAGCAGGCTAGCGTTGCAAAAAGCGACGAGCGTACGGCTGACCTAGCCGGTGAACGCGCGAGCCAGACCGCCCAGCAGCGCGCGGGCCAGACCGCGACCGCTCCCAAGTCCGAATACGTCGAAAACAAGCCTGCACGTGGCTTTCATTCCGACAGCCTGGTTGGTAAAGAGATCAAGAACCAGAGCAGCAAGGACTCTGTGGGCACCGTCAACAACCTGTTGTTGGATCATGACGGTCAGATCGTCGCAGTAGTGATCGGTGTGGGTGGTCTTATGGGAATTGGCGAGCGCGATGTGGCCATCTCCTGGGATCAGATCGAACGTCGTGTCGATGATGATGACGAAACCACTTTGTGGGTCAATCTGACCAGCAAGAATTTGACTGACGCACCCAGGTACACCAGCGAACGCACGACCGGTCCGCGCCAATAATCAAGCTGCACCCGGTCACCTTTGGTGACCGATTTTGCCGTCGCTGTTCGACAGCGGCGGCTTTTTTTTGCGCGGCTCGCGAAGAACGACCTACTGCAGATTTGCCCCCAGCGCCGTCAACAAACGATACCCTGACAATACAAGCAAGCCCTGGCAGATGCCAGTGGCCGCGGTGAACCCGGATAAGGAGAACTGATGAGCGACAAGATCACTGAGAAACCCTCGGTATTCGCGATGGTCAACGGTCTGTTCGAGAAGGCGGCCGATTTGCTCGGCCTTTCGGAAGACCTGCGCACCCAACTGAAGACGCCCTATCGGGAACTGATGGTTCGATTGCCACTGCGGATGGAGACCGGCGAGTTGAGAACCTACCAGGGCTATCGCGTGCAACACGATAATTCGCGTGGGCCCATGAAGGGCGGCATCCGATTTCACCCCCAGGCCGACCTCGATGAAGTGCGCGCGCTGGCGTCGCTAATGACCTGGAAGACCGCCGTGGTCAACCTGCCTTACGGCGGGGCCAAAGGCGGCATCCAGTGTGATCCGGCAGACTTGAGCGCGCTGGATCTGGAACGATTGACACGCCGGTTTGCTCATCGCCTGGAGGGTTTCATCGGTGATCAC
Organism: Gammaproteobacteria bacterium; assembly: GCA_003556835.1. Classification (GTDB taxonomy): domain Bacteria; phylum Pseudomonadota; class Gammaproteobacteria; order Pseudomonadales; family Pseudohongiellaceae; genus PWQG01. The sequence continues at coordinate 1,766 of PWQG01000392.1, read as the reverse complement.
CAGGACATTCCGGGGCCAGACATGGGCACCAATGCCCAGGTCATGGCCTGGATGATGGATGAATATTCCAAGTTTCACGGATTCACGCCGGGCGTCGTTACCGGCAAGCCGCTGGAACTGGGTGGCTCCGAGGGGCGGATTTCCGCCACCGGGCGCGGACTCTTCTTCGCGGTCGAGCGTATTGCGCCGGAAATCAATCTCGATCTAGACGGTGCCACGGTGGCCATTCAGGGCTTCGGCAATGTCGGCTCCTGGGCTGGACGTTTTCTCGCCGCAGCCGGCTGTCGGATCGTGGCGGTCAGCGATGCCGACGGCACCATCTGCAATCCGGAAGGCTTCGACCCCGACCAACTGGACCAGGTCAGGAGCGGGACCGGTACCATCATGAATATGGATCACGCAGGGATCAAAAAATTGCACCGAGACGAACTGATCGCGCAGGAAGTCGACATTCTCGTACCGGCCGCCCTCGGCGGCACCATTCACGGGGGCAATGCCGAGCGGGTTTGCTGCCGGCTGATCGCCGAATGTGCCAACCATCCGACCCTGCCTGAGGCAGACCTCATCCTTGCGGACAAGGGCATTACCGTGTTGCCGGATATTTATGCCAATGCCGGTGGGGTGACGGTGTCTTATTTCGAGTGGGTACAGAATCTGCAGCAGATGCGCTGGGACAAAGAGCGCGTGGATTCAGAGCTACGTCAGGTCATGCATACCGCCTTCGATGACTTGAGATCAGCGGCCGGTGAATTTGCTGTGGATCTGCGCACAGCGGCCTACATCGTCGCCATCCGACGCGTGGCCAGTGCCGCCCGTCTGCGCGGCATGCACTGAGACCAAGTGCTTGCCGCTCGGCGAGACCTGCGAGAAAGAGGCCGCGGGCGTCCGGCGATGACGCCGCCGGCGGGTTGTTTCATGTGTCGCAACGCACAGACCCAAGCAGGCTCAGGCCCAATACTGATTCTTCCCCGCTGGTTGTCAATCGACTCTGATTGAACGACGGGCGCCGGATGACAATCTCGTCTTCCCGGAAACTCCTTAGGAGAATGAATCATGAAAATATTTAATTCATTAAGGTTTCCGCTGTTATGGTGCCAGCTCTTGCGCTAGGTATTCCCATGGCGGACGCCAGCGACGAAAAACGCAATGATCCGCGCCATCAGGAACGGCAACAGCAGGACCGCCAGCAGCAAACTGGCCGGATGGGCGATCAGCGCAGCCAGCAGCATGGCCAAACGGCTCAGTTTTTTGAAAACCGCCCAGCGCGCAGCCTTCACTCCGACAGTCTGGTTGGAAAAGAGGTGAAAAATCGGACCACTGACGACTCGATTGGGACTGTGACCAATCTATTGCTTGATCACGACGGTCAGGTAGTTGCAGTGATCCTCGGTGTAGGTGGCATGTTGGGTATTGGAGAGCGTGACGTCGCCATCTCATGGAATCAGATCGAACTGCGCACGGATGAGGACAATGACACGACGATGTGGGTCAATCTGACCGAAGAGAATCTGAAGAATGCGCCGGAGTATTCAAGTGACCTGAGCGAGAGCTCGCGTCGGACGGGTGCTCGTCGGTAATTCTCAGCTGCCTGGCCCCCCCTTCCCTTAGCCAGGCTTGCCGCCGCTGGAGACAGCGGCGGCTTTTTTTGGGTTCTTCGCGCAATTGCGGGGAGAATTTCTCTTTCAGTAGTCGTAGTCTTTCCAGGTCTGACGGATTCTGGAGAGGTCGATGCTCGATCGAAGAACGCTGGAGCGACTGGGTTCCTG
>PWQG01000135.1 GCA_003556835.1 Gammaproteobacteria bacterium | reverse complement strand
GCTCTTCCGATCTTGTTTCTGCAAGGACGAATCCACACTCGAACGGGCCGCAGAAAAACTCTGCCGGCTGTGAACGACTGCTTATGAGCATCGATCTGGGGCAGCTTACTCAAGACATACAGCAATGGGGGCGGGAGCTCGGCTTCCAGCAGGTCGGCATCACCGATACCGATCTGTCCGCTCATGCCGAACATCTGGATCGCTGGCTGGAGCGGGGCCATCACGGTGAAATGGACTACATGCCGCGCCACCGGGACCTGCGCCTCCACCCCGAAAAACTGCACCCCGGTACCTTGAGGGTCATCACGGTCCGCATGGACTATGCGCGTAGCCGGGACAATCCCTTCACACCGATGGAGCAGGGAGACCTGGCCTATGTCTCCCGTTATGCCCGGGGCCGCGATTACCACAAGTTGATCCGCAAGCGCCTGCAGAAGCTGGCCGACCGCATCAGCGGCGCGGTTGGTGAACACGGCTACCGGGCCTTTGTCGACAGCGCTCCGGTGCTGGAACGGGCCCTGGCCGAAAAAGCCGGGCTGGGCTGGATCGGCAAGAACACCATGTTGCTCAACCGTCAGGCTGGCTCCTGGTTCTTCCTGGGCGAACTGTTCACCGACCTGCCACTGCCAATAGACGAGCCGGCGAGCGCCCACTGCGGCAGCTGCCGGGCCTGTCTCGACATCTGCCCGACCGATGCCTTTGTCGGCGCCAACCAACTCGATGCACGTCGCTGCATCTCCTATCTCACCATCGAGCTGCGCGGCTCCATCCCACGGGAACTGCGCCCCCTGATGGGCAACCGTGTATTCGGCTGTGATGACTGTCAGCTGATCTGCCCCTGGAACAAGTTCACCCGGGTCAGCGAGGAAGAAGATTTTGCTCCGCGCCATAATCTGGACAACAGCGAGCTGGCGGCTCTGTTTCTCTGGTCGGAGGAGGAGTTTCTGGAAAAGACCGCGGGTTCAGCCATCCGGCGTATCGGGCATGAGTGCTGGTTGCGGAATCTGGCCGTGGGATTGGGTAATGCGCCATCGACGATTCCGGTGCTGGAGGCGCTGGAGGCGCGGCGTCATCATCCTTCGGAGTTGGTGCGTGAGCATACACTCTGGGCTTTGGGCCGGCACCGTTCTGGGTAGTGGTACTCGATCCGGCCCGATGATTGGTGGTGTCCGGTTCCGGACTCGCTCAAGCACATCCCAGTGTCGCTCCGCAGTCGCCATCCATGGCGACTGAGGGTCCTCCACCGGACACCACCAACCACCGGGCCTCACCGGGTGCCACATTCCCAGGTCCGCTCGCTGAATGAGTCAACACTCCATCTCCACGCTGCACCACCCACAATGCTCGCAACCGATCAAGCCGTGCGGGCCGTCTCGTACCCAACCTGGCAAGCGTAACCGCACCCGACGTCGACTCCAGACCGACCCGCAGACGCCACCGCCCCTCCGGCCTGCACGAGCGTGACCACTCCGGACGCTGGCAATCTGTCAGGGTCTGAGGTGGGTAGGGCACGCGGGCAGGCCCTCAGTCGCCAGGGATGGCGACTGCGGAGCGCCACAGGGATGTGCTTGAGCGTGCCTGCCCGCGTGCCCTACCCACCTCAGGCCCGGTCGGAAAACCACCTGCCGTAGACGGGGCTGGTACCCACGATGGCCGGATCAACTACGAAGTGATGGCCTGCCCCATACGAACCCGATCCCCAGGAGCAAGATCAGGATGAAACTCGACAGCATCAGGCGGGAACAGAAGAATGACCGTCGAACCGAGTTTGAAACGCCCCATCTCCTCACCACGCGGAATCTGGATCAAAGGTGAATGCTCACTATAATCCCTGGTGAACGCCTGCCGGTTGCCCGGGCATACCTCTCCCGCCCAGACCGTTTCCACGCCGGCCACAATCATCGCGCCCACCAGCACCATGGTCATCGGGCCACGCTCCGTGTCGAAGTGGCAGATGACGCGCTCGTTGCGGGCAAAAAGATCCGGCACATGCTCGGCGGTCGTGTGGTTGACCGAAAACAGCTTGCCGGGCACGTAGCGCATTTGCCGGAGGGTACCCCCCAGGGGCATGTGTACCCGGTGGTAATCCCGGGGCGCGAGGTAGACGGTCATGAAATTGCCAGTGCTGTACATTTGGGCCCGCTCGGCGTCCCCTCCAAGCAACTGCTCCGCACTGAACTGCCGGCCCTTGGCCTGCAGCAAAAGGCCCTCGTCTATGGTGCCGAGTTGACTGATGGCACCATCGGCCGGGCAGACCACTGCCGACTCGTCCTGTGCCAGGGGCCGGGCGCCGGGACGTAGCTCTCTGGTAAAGAAATCAATGAAGTCACGGTAGGCATGAGGATCGGTTTCCCGGGCCTCCTCCATGTCCACCCCATAGCGCCGCACGAACCAGCTGATGAAGGGCTTACGAACCCAACCAGCGCGACAACGGGCGAGGACACCCACCAATCGCGACAGCAGTTGCTGGGGCAATAGGTACTGCACAAGGATGAACAGGCTGTCTTTCATTCAATATTCCCGGATCAAGGCCCGGAGGCCGGTCTAAACAGGGCCGCATCATAGCATCGGCCTCAGGACAACCATAGATCGGGCGAAGCGTGCATCCTCAAAATAATTCAGCAATCCCCTAAGGATTTTCCACTGTTGACCGATTACCAACAGGCAGACAAGAGGATTTGCGCAATGTCATCCGGGCCGGACATTGACCAAGGTGTTTCAGCGGTGGCCCGCAATGAGGATGAAAGCGTCCAGCAATCATGATTTTCCTGATCGGGTTTTTAACTGTATTAATCAGCGTCGGTGTCGGCTACGTGATGCACGGCGGCATCCTGGCCGTGCTCTGGCAGCCGTTCGAGTACCTGATGATCTTTGGCGCCGCCACTGGCGCCTTCCTCATTGCCAACAGCATGCACCTGATCAAGGAAACCGGCAGGAAGCTGCCAAAAGCGGTTTTTGGCGCCGCCACCAGCCAGCAGCAGTATCTGCAATTGCTCAGCCTGCTATTTGACCTGTTCAACAAGGCACGCCGGGAAGGCATGATGTCAGTGGAGGCTGACATAGAGGCCCCGGAAGAAAGCGGCATCTTCACCGCCTACCCGGAACTGATGAAGAACGAGCGCATCATTGAATTCACCGTGGATAATCTGCGCGTACTGACCACCAGCAACCTGGCACCGCACGAGATCGAGGCGATGATCGACACCGAGATTGACACCCAGCTGCACGAGCTGGAGGAGCCCTCACATGCAGTACACCGTGTAGCCGACGCCTTGCCCGGTTTCGGTATCGTGGCGGCAGTACTTGGCATTGTCATCACCATGCAACGCCTGGGCGGCCCACCGGAGGCCCTCGGGGCGAGCGTGGCAGCAGCACTGGTCGGCACATTCGTTGGCATTTGCCTGGCCTACGGCTTTGTCGGTCCGATGAGCGCCCGCGTGGCGGCAGTGGCCGAAGAAGAAATAAAGATGTTTGAATGCGT
>PWQG01000228.1 GCA_003556835.1 Gammaproteobacteria bacterium | reverse complement strand
GATCCGCCGGGCTGGATGCGTATCCTGTGGGCGTCGGTCATTGGTCTGCTGACCCTGGCACTGTTGTTCGCAAACGGGTTGGATGCGCTGCAGGGGGCGGTGGTGATCATGGGGCTGCCCTTCTCGATTGTACTTATTCTCATGATGTTCTCATTACTTAAAGCGCTACGACAGGAAGGCTGACATGAACGAGGAAGAATTCGACCACACAGCGGACTACGTGATCGTGGGTGCCGGATCCGCCGGCTGTGTGCTGGCCGCCCGGCTCAGTGCTTCAGGCGATCATGAGGTGCTGGTGTTGGAGGCCGGCGGCAGCGACCGCTCCGTATTCATCCAGATGCCAGCCGCCCTGTCCATTCCACTGAACAGCAAGCGCTACGACTGGGGCCTGCACACGGTCGCCGAGGCCGGGCTGGGCGGCCGCTCACTGCACCAGGCGCGGGGGCGGGTGATCGGAGGCTCCTCTTCGATCAACGGCATGGCCTATGTTCGCGGCAATCCCGGGGATTTCCAGGAGTGGGTCGATCAGGGTGCGGAAGGCTGGTCCTATGCCGATGTGCTGCCGTATTTCCGACGCGCGGAGGACTGCGTGTACGGGGCAGATGACTACCGCGGCGCCGGTGGACCGGTGGGCATCTGCAATGGCAACGGCATGCAGAACCCCCTGTACCGAGTATTCATCGAGGCGGGTCGACAGGCTGGTTATGGCGTGACCGACGACTATAACGGGTTCCGGCAGGAGGGGTTCGGGCGCATGGACATGACCGTGCGCAATGGCGTGCGCTGCTCCACGGCCAATGCTTATCTGAAACCGGCCCTGAAACGGCACAACCTGGCGCTGCAGACCCATGCTGTGACCACCCGCGTGGTGATGGAAGGCAAACGGGCGATCGGTGTCGAGTATCGTCAGGGTGACCGGCTGTTGCGGGCCCGGGCACGCCGGGAGGTCATTCTGTCGGCGAGCGCATTCCACTCACCCAAGCTGCTGATGCTCTCCGGTATCGGTCCGGCGCAGCATCTGAGGGACCTGGGTATCAGGCTTGTGCACGATCTGCCCGGCGTGGGCGAGAACCTGCAGGATCATCTGGAAGTGTGGATCCAGCACGCCTGCACCCAGCCGATCACCCTGAACGGCAAGCTGAATACGCTGGGAAAGCTCGGGATCGGCCTGCGCTGGTTGCTGTTCCGCAGCGGCCTGGGTGCCACGAATCACTTTGAATCCAATGGCTACATCCGCAGTCGACCGGGACTGACCCATCCGGACCTGCAGTACCACTTCCTGGCCGGGGCCATTGCCTACGATGGCTCGAACGCCCTTAGCGGTCACGGCTACCAGGTGCATCTCGGCGCCAACAAGCCGGCCAGCCGCGGCTACGTGCGCCTGCGTTCGGCGGACCCCGACGAGGCCCCGGAGATCCGCTTCAACTACCTGCAGGAAGAAGCGGACCGACAGGCCTATCGCGATGGTGTGAGGCTGACCCGGGAAATCCTGGCACAGCCGGCTTTTGAGCCGTATCGCGGAAAAGAAGTGTCACCCGGCTCTAATGTGCAGACTGATGAAGAAATCGATCAATGGGTGGCCGCATCCGCGGAAACCGCCTATCACCCCTGCGGCAGTTGCCGAATGGGCACGGATCCGATGGCGGTGGTCGACCCGCAGTGCCGTGTTCACGGGGTGGAGAACCTGCGGGTGGTGGATTCCTCGGTGATGCCGACGCTGACCAATGGCAACATCAACGCGCCAACCATCATGATCGGGGAAAAAGCGGCGGATCACATCCTGGGCCGAACGCCATTACCGAAGGCGGAACTGCCGGTATTCGAGGCACCGGACTGGCGGAATCAGCAGCGCGAAGGGCAACCGCACGACAGCTGATTCCCTCCAATCGTCCCGACAATCACCGGCCCAGGAATAGTGACCGGACTACTTCTTCAGGCGCCTGCTTGACATCCAGCAGGCATGGAACCCGGACGGTATCATCCTGGGTATGATGATCCGGGCCACTGGGCCGGAATTGATGTCCCTGGCATCGAACACCTGCAACTGCTGCTGTTCCGTACGCTCGTTCCAACAGAAAACCACGACATATCCGTCATCCTCGTTCACCGCAGCGTCCGCCTCGGCAAACCAGGGCTCTGAGTACCAGCAGTCTTCCGCACCATCACTGAATGCCGCCACACATTCCCCTGTATCAGTGTCGAACTTACGGATACCGGTCCAGCGCAGGATCTGTGGATGGTGATCGACCAGGTAGGCCCAGCGCGTCTTTCGCCCGGTCCGGCGGGCGTTGATACTGGGGAATTCGACATTGAGCTCCTCATTCAGTGGCTCTTCGTGGCTCTCGCCGGTCTTCAGGTTCATGCGCCAACGCCACAGGCGCGCCCGCATGACCAATTGCGCGATATCACGGGCCGTTCGCACTGCATCGATTTCGCCGTGCTCATCAAGCGCAGGCATATAGCGGCAACCGACCATCACCACCTCGTCACCCTCTTCCCAGGCATTGATTGTGTGATAGATGAAGCAGGGCGTGAACTCGAACCATTTGATCGAGAGTGAGTCACCATAACGGGGAATCACCCCCAAGCGGGTCGGCATTTCCGGATGAAACTCGAGCTTGTGCCGACCATGGCGAAGTGCTTCCTCGTCATGCAGCAACGGCAGGTCGTGTAGAATCGAATAGTGTTCCGTGATTGCCATATCATGTGGCAGTCGCGGTCCGGGCAGATCAATGGGGACCTGCTTGAGCACAGTACCATCGGCAGCCACAACGCCGTAGCTCATATAAGGAGGCTCGTTCCAGTAGTCGAAATACATCAACTCCTCGGTCTGCTCGTCGACTTTCGGATGCGCGGAAAAGCCGTTACCAAGCCCCTTGGCATAGGGCGCCTTGCCCAGCGTCTCCAACGTCACCGGATCAATCTGATACGCCTCCCCCGACATATACCAGCTGGCCAATGCAACACCGCCGTGACCGATGACATCCGTATTGGAGGTATCTTTCAATGGTTTGTCATCGCGCCCCTTCAACGTTTCACGGATTCCGTATAACACGGCCTGCCCGGCCTCGTCCTCCAGCTCCCATCCGTCCGTCCTCACCCAACGGTTGCGGTAGACCACCCGGCCGTTCTCGAAATGAGCCGAATGCAACATACCGTCTCCGTCGAACGGGTGATAACGGCCCTTGGGTGCAAAGCGGGTATTGGGCCCGTTGCGCAGGTAGACACCATTTATGTCCTCAGGGATCTTGCCAATGACTTCCAGGTCTTCCCACACCGACTCATCGAAAATCGGTGCGAAAGGCCCCATCAGCCCGGGGCCATAGTCTTCCCCGAAGGGCGCGTAGCTGTTTGTATGATTCATGCTTCATCTCCCGGGCACTGTGGTGCCAAATCCCCATAAGGTTCACTTATGCAAGTTACTAATATATAAAAATTCTCCGCCATGCGCAAATCCGCCTTTCGTTACTTATGGATTTCCTACCGGTCGCCGGTGCTGCGCGTAACGGAAACGACCGGCAATGAACGTTGGTTCCGCCAAGGTCGCATTGCCCGCCGGATTGAGACCGGACACGTGCAGGTCGCTATAGGCGGCAGAAAAGTTCAATGGCATGGAACCTGAGAGGTTACAGGTCAATGCTGCGCCCGCCCAAGCAAAGGCTTCAATGGCCAGATCCACATAGTGGTCATCGGTGGAATACAGAAACGAAGTCAGGCCACCATACCGACGTGCCGTCTCGCTAGCCAGAGCCAACGCCGCGTCTCGATCCGGATGGCGGATGACAAAGGCCACCGGACCGAATATCTCCTCGGTGATGGGTTCGTGCCGCTCCGGGTCCATACCCAGCACCAGCGGTGTGGCAGTGCGGGCACGCGAATCGTCGGCATTTTCGTACGGGACACTCTTGCGCAGCACACGATAATGCTCTTTCTTTGCCCTTTGCTCCCAGTCCTGCAGCAGCTCCAATGTGCCCGGAGACTGTATACAACCCATTACGCTACTTGCACGTGGCGAATTTTCTGCAAGCCGATCAATACGTTCGACCAGCGCACGCTCGAAAGCATCCGCCGATACGGTCGAACCGTCCGCACAACGAATACCCGACGCAGGCACATGGAAGGTCTGCGGGCTGGTGCACATCTGCGCGGAAAACAGACAGAGTGTGTTAGCCAGCGCATCAAGCATTGCATCATAGTCGTCGGTGCTTTCGACAATAACCGAATTGATACCACTGGTTTCCGTGAAACAGGGTCTATCGCCAGCATTCCGCTCTACCCAGGAGCCGAAGCGGGCGCTCCCCGTGAAATCGATTATCGCAGTGCCGGGATGTTCGATCAGCACTTTGCCCTTGGGCTGCGCAGTACTGTCGATGATCATCTGTACCAGATCCGGATCATGACCGTTTCTTTCAAGCCCTTCGCGCATCACCCTCACCGCGATTGCCATTGGCAACACGGCGGTTGGATGCGGTTTGACCACAACCGGATTGCCACAGGCCAGATTGGCAAACATCGCCGGATACCCATTCCAGGTCGGATAGGATGCACAACAGAAAACAAGAGCAGCGCCACGTGGCACGATTCGATATTTTTTTTCAAGCGTCACAGGTTCGCCCTTGCCAAAGGCCTTGCTCCAGCGCGCCGTTTCCGGCAGGGCTGACATTTCCCGCCAGGCCCAGGCTACAGCCTCCAGTCCTCGATCCAGGGCATTGGCACCGCTGCCCGCAAATGCCATCGGAAAACTCTGACCGGCCGTATGCATGACTGCATGTGCAATTTCGAAGCCGCAGGCATCGATATCACGCAACAGATCCACACACAGTTTCACCCGTTCTGAAGGTGGTACTTTCGCCCAACTACGCATGGCCGTGTCAGCGCGACTATATAGTGCATCAATGTCTTCATCCTCATACCGTATACCCAGGGGTTCGCCGGTAAAGGGGGAAACCTCCTCTGCAGTCATGAAGCCGCTGTCAGAGGAACGCAGGACAAACGGCTGGCCAAGAGCCTGTTCAAAACGTCGCTTGCCACCCTCAATTTTGCTGGCCTCATGAAACCGGCGACTGCCGGACTCCTGAAATCCGCTGAACGAAGCTCGCGAGACAATGGCGGCCAGCGCCTCGTCCAGGAGCGGATCAATACCTGAAACTTCCTGCATACTGCTCACTACTTTTCCCCTTCCATCCGTTTCCAGACCAGTTTGTGGACGCGCTCGCGACCGGCCGCATCGCTTTCATGGCCGGTAAGCTCAAGACAGTTACCCTGCAGACTCGCATCACGCCGCTGTTCACGACCGACAAAGTCCGGATTCAATGAGACCATCACCTCATGGATAATGGTGTTGTCCTCGATACGATAACGTCCGGCATACGCGAAAAAACGCTCCACCAATGCCTGATTCAGTTCCGCACCGAGACCGCGCAGCGGCGCGCCGTCCAGCGACAGGTCAGTGCCTGACATCAGTTGCGCGGACATGCAATCATCCTTTGTATAGACCAATACACCGACCGGCGATTCACCAAACGGGTAGCTGATCCGAGCATTGCTGGAAATGCTCCATTCCTTCAGGATCCAGCCACCGACAATATCCTGCTTGTTGATCATTACAGACGCTCCACGATCATTGCCGAACCCAGGCCGCCACCACCGGCCACCGCGACCAGGCCATAGCGACCGCCACTGCGTTTGAGCTCATCGAGCAGCTGTGCAATGAGCATGCCGCCGGTCGCTCCCATGGCGTGCCCGAATGCGATGGCCCCACCATTCACATTGAAACGGGAATCGTCCAGACCAAACACCCGCTGATAACGCAATACGGTGGCGGCAAAGGCCTCGTTGACCTCAAAGCGATCAATGTCATCCACGCGAAGGCCACTCTTTTCAAGCACCCTGCGGGTGGCATCTTCTGCAGCCGTCAGCATCAGCACCGGATCAGCAGCCGCGCTGGCAGTGGCCATGATGCGCGCTTTCGGCGCCAGGCGATGCTTCCGCGCAACCTGTTCGCTACCGATGATCAACAGCGAAGCCCCATCCGCGGGCGCCGGGGAATTGCCAGGACTGTGCACATGTGACACCGAGCTCACCTCCGGGTAGGCTTGCATAACGGCTTGATCGAAGCCCTGTTGCCCCATTTCCTCGAAGGCAGCCGGCAATGCATTGAGCTTTTCCAGTGTCAATCCTGCTCGAGGCGGCTCGTCCTTCTCCAGCACCACCGCCTGGTCAGCGCCGGTCACGCTCACCAGGCTGTCGACAAACACATCGTTTTCCAGCGCGGCGAGCGCCCTGCGATGACTCTCGAGCGCCAGCCTGTCCAGCGCGTCCCGATCAAAACCCTCCAGAGTTGCCAGCAGATCGGCCGAGATTCCGAGCGGCGTGAATCGTGTCGACCGCATGATCGCAGGATCGGTATACCAGGCACCCTTGTCACTGAACATCGGTACTTGCGACATCGACTCGACACCGCCGGCCACGAGCAGCTCACACTCACCGGCTTCGATACGCGCCGCTGCCAGTGAGCAGGCATCCAGCCCGGAGGTGCAGAAGCGGTTTACTGTGATTCCCGGTACATTATCCGGCCAACCGGCATGCAGGGCTGCAATGCGCGCCATATTGGCGCCCTGCGCCCCCACCTGTGTGACACAGCCGAGTATCACGTCCTCCACTCGTTTCGGATCGAAGTCAATGCGCTGCGGAAGTGCGCACAACAATTGCGCCACCAGGTCAAGTGGCGATACTGACGCCAGAGCCCCTTTGGCTTTTTTCCCGGCACCGCGGGGTGTCCTTACTGCGTCGTAGACAAATACATTCATCGTGTCACCACAAAACTTGCTACTGTTGTTGTACTGCCACCCACATTGAGTGTCGCCATGGTTTTCGCGCCGTCGACCTGGGCATCACCTGCGGTTCCGGACACCTGCCTGGCGGCATCGCGTAACATCCGCACGCCGGTTGCTCCCACGGGATGTCCAAGACCGATCAGTCCACCACTGGGATTGACCGCGAATCGGGAGTTCGGGGCAATACCCTGCTCGATGACACGCCAGGCCTCACCCGCTGGCGCCAGTCCAAGATGATCGATCAACATGTAGGCGGTAATACTGAAACAGTCATGCAGCTCTATACCATCAAGGCTGCTGGCATCGGAGAGCCCCGCGCGCGCCAGGGCATCACATACCGCTTTGTTGACATGGGGGAAAACGAATGCCGATTCGCGGCTTGCCGCCAATTTCGGCGCGAGGCGCAGCGGCGCACCGGCATGCCCCCAGCCGGCAATCCTGGGAATATCTTCCAGATTCCGGCCATGACGCCGGCACCAGTCTCGGGTGAAGGCTTCTCCGGCCAGCACGACTGCTGCCGCACCATCGGTCACCTGGCCGCAGTCCTGCTTGCGCAACTGGCCCTCGATGAGGGGATTGATTTCATCATCTTCAGCAAAATGCGCTTCAGTGATAGTCCAGTTACGCGTCTGCGCCAGGGGGTTTTTCTTTGCATTGCGGAAAGCATTTTCGGACAGTGCCTGTAGCCAGCAGCGGTCAAGATCGTATCGCGCCTGGTATTCTTCCAGCAGCGCGGCAAACTGCGCAGGCCACAGGAACCTGGCACCAATACTCTCCTGGCCACGCCAGGCCGCAGCGGCAAGATTGTCGGCCGCGCATTCGCCACTGACATTCTTCATCTGCTCGATACCCAGCACAAAAGCCGTCTCGTAACGCCCGCTTTCTATATCCGCCATGGCGGCCATGATCGCCATGGATCCGGATGCACAGGCCGCTTCATGACGTGTGGTCGGCGTACCATCAAACCCTGCATCCGCTTCCGCGAAAAACCCGCCCAGGTGTGCCTGGCCGGTGAACAGATCGCTGACAAAGTTGCCCACGTGACAGACCCCGACCTCCCCTGCCTCAAGGTGCGTATCACCGAGTCCTTCAGCCAACGTATCGCGAAACAGGTCGAACAGGGTTTCGCCCTGACGGTCGATGTTGCGCGCAAAATCACTCTGCGCGCCACCCAATATGTACACGTCGCTCATAGCTGGCTCCTCAGTTCATTTCGCACTACTTTGCCGAGGGCATTGCGCGGCAACTGCCCGATCGTTTCCAGCCGCTCGGGCAGTTTGAACTTTGCAAATCCCTGTTCCGTCAGAAAGGCTGTAATGTCCGAGAGCTCAACGGACTGCTCCGGCTTCGGCACAACGAATACGCAGATACGTTCGCCCAGATCCGGGTCCGGGTAGCCCACCGTGGCCGCTTCCGCGAGCTTCGGGTGGGCGGCCAGGGCAATGTCGAGTTCTTCCGGGGATATGTTGAACCCACCCCGGATGATGATGTCCTTGCTGCGCCCGACAAAGCGGTAGAATTTCGGTGGCTCCTCATCTCCGTCGATTTCGAACAGATCGCCCGAACGGAAGTAACCGTCTTCCGTGAACACGTCAGGGTCACCCGGGGCCTGACCAAGGTAATGATCAAATATGGTGGCACCCCAAAGTTCCAGCTCTCCCACTAAACCCGGGCGAGTGACGATCTCTCCGCTCTCGATGTCACGCAGTCGCGTGCGGATCATTTTCGAAACGCTGGCTGACCACTCGATGCCGTCAACCCCGAATCGCGGAAAATATGTGGCACGCTGCGCAGGATCGGGCATATCGGTAGTGCTGCTAACAAGGCAGACGCCTTCATTGGATCCGAACAGGTTGACGACTCCAATGCCATACTTATCGGCAAACCCCTGAACCATCCACGGTGACAGGGGAGCCGAACCGGAAGCGATCGTGCGCAGGGAGCCAAGATCGAACTGCGCCATCAGCTCATCGTTCTTCAATAGCATGTTGAGCAGGGCCGGGGGTGCAATGGTGAATGTGACGCGTTCCTGCTGGATCTGACCAAGGAACACCGGCAGGTCCAATGGATGGTGCAGGACCATGGTGGCACTGCAATGCAACCAGTTCACCAGGAAGCCACCTATACTGGCCATATTGACAAAAGGGAAGGGATTGAGCAGCACATCACCGTCTTCCATCAGCGCCGCTTCATAGGTAGCCCTGGCAATCGCAATCCAGAGATTGTGGGTACGGGGCACACCCTTGGGGGTGCCGGTTGTGCCCGAAGTCCAGCACACCGTATACGTATCGTTGGCATCATTTCCAGCGCGCGGAGGAACCGCATCGTTGCGTCCACGGAAGTCTTCGATCCGTGCAGCAAGATCGTGATCTCCATTCGGCACATCCTCCCCGATCCAGGCACGGTTAGCACAGTCGCTACTCTTCATCACCCCGCGCTGGTCGTTCTTCCCTACCCGGGTTGCACCGATGAACAGGTCCGGTTGCAATTGCCCGGTAATCTGACCAAGTTCATGGTGCCCGTATTGCACCGGCACGGGGCTGATGATCGCGCCCAGGTGGGCAACCGCCAGGTAGATGATCACAAATTCCGTCACGTTCGGCAGTTGCACTAGAATGGTATCTCCGGCGCCGACACCGAGGGAATCCAAGGCTGACGCACAGGCTTCCACTTCGTGCCGCAGCTCCGCCCATGTCAGGCGTTTGACTTCTCCGGCCAGCCACTCGCTGCGATTGGGCTGATCAATAAGTGCCAGCCTGTCGGGATGATTTGCAACCGCTTCATCAAACAGGTCGCTGATGGTCTGCTCCCCCCACCAACCCGCCCTGGTGAACTCGTCAATGCGCTCCTGGATACTTGTCGGCTTCTCGGTCATCGTCTTTTACTCCGTGCTGCGGTTTTCATTATGGATTGTTATTCATCCCGGCAATTGAAGGCTGGTAACTGCGTGGCGTTGAAGTATTCCGTTTCCAGTCGATCAACCAGTGTTGCCACCGACTCCACCGCCTCGATTGCGCCGACACCCTGACCGGCTGACCAGACATGCTTCCACGCCTTGACATCCTGATGGGGATCACCGAAGTCGGGCAGCTCGCCGCTGCCCATGTTGTCGGGATCATACCCGGCAGCACGCAGGCTCGGCTTAAGCCAATTGGCCGGCACACCGGTGATGCCGCTAGAGCGGACAATGTCCCCGGGACCTGCATCTACCAGCATCTGCTTGTATTCATCCGCCGCCATGCTTTCCTTTGTCGCCAAAAAGCGTGTTCCCATGTAGGCAAAATCGGCTCCCAGAACCTCGGCCGCCCGTACACCACGTCCGGTCGAGATGGCTCCGGCGAGCACCAGCGGACCGTCGTAGAACGCCCTGACAGCGTCAACAAATGCAAAGCCGGAAATTTCTCCGGTGTGACCACCAGCACCCGAGCTGACCAGCACCAGGCCATCGGCTCCGGCATCCACTGCTTTCCTGGCAAACTCCACGCTGTTGACATCGGCAAACACCATCCCCCCATAGGAGTGGACGGATTCGACTGCATCACGCGGACTGCCCAACGCAGTAATGACAAGCGGCACCTTTGCTTCAACCGTCATGGCAAGATCGGTATCCCGACGCGCATAACTTTTGTGCATGACCAGGTTTACGGCCCAGGCAGACTCGGTACCGGACAATGCCTGGCGGATTTCGGTCAACCAATCGCGGAAAATGGCGGATGTCCGTGCATTGGGCGCAGGAAAGGAACCAACGATACCGGCCTTGCAGGAGGCAATAACCAATTCCGGTCCGGAAACAAGGAACATGGGGGCAGCGATTAGTGGTAGCCGCAACCCGCGGGTGATATCATCTTTTTTCGACATTCTAATACCTGATTACAGGATGCGCTGCGCGCATCGCTCCTAAGTCTTGTTATGAAAGCTACATCAACTGCATGATGGATTCAACAGATTTGATCCGTGCCAGCTCGGTAAACACGGCACTCGAGATCATCGGCGATCGCTGGACACTTGCCATTCTTCACCAGGCCCTGCTGGGCATACACGGCTTCGAGATTTTTCAGCGGGAATTGAAAATTCCGCGCAGCACCTTGAGCAGTCGCCTGTCCCACCTGGTGAAGTTCAATATTCTCTCGCGCACGTCCTCCCCGGATCCCGACCAGCGTTACGACTATCGCTTGACAGCCACCGGCATTGATCTGTTCGATACCGCTCTGTTGGCACTTGCATGGCAGAAACGCTGGGTCGGCATCCCCTACCAGGCCGCGCTTATCCACCGCAACAGTGATCATGTCATCGACCCGGTGATGATCTGCGAGCATTGCCAGGACCCGGTGAAGGCGCATGACGTCAGCTTCCATCCCGGGCCCGGCGCAAGCCGGGTCGAACGCAGCAGAAAACGCCGCAGACGAAGCAGTAGCGCCGCTCCCCAGAGCGACATCCTGCCGATTTCCGAGGAACTGCTCGACCTGCTCGGTGACCGCTGGACGCCGCAGGTGGTCGCCCTGGGCTTCTTCGGAATCCGTCGCTTTGATGACATGCAAGAAACCCTCGGCCTGGCCAGCAACATCCTCACGGACCGTCTTAAACGGGCGGTCAAGATGAAGCTTTTCACCCAGCATGTATACCAGACCCGCCCCGCCCGCAAAGAGTACCGCCTGACCGAAAAGGGTCTCGATCTCTATCCAATGCTGGTTGCACTTACCCAGTGGGTCGATCGCTGGTGGCCAACTCCGGGAGGTCCCCCCCTGCTGTTAAAACACACTCCCTGCGGCAATCAACTTCGTGGCATTGTCATCTGTGAAACCTGCCAGGTTCCTGTCAAGCCAGGAGATTCCCGACTTACCGATTCAGCGGCCTGAAACCGGAGCATTGTTATGCCCCGGCATCAGGCGCACTGACGCATCAATAACGATAATCTACTGTCAGACCGTACATCCGGGGCGCCCCCATGACTGCCGAACCATTCTGACTCAGATCAAATGGACCACGACCATCAATGACATTGGTGATGTGAGTTTCATCTGTCAGGTTGCGTCCCCACACAGAAAGCTCCCAATTCGGGCCGAAGGACAGGTTCGCCTTGGCATTGATCAAGCCCAGCGACGTATCGCCGATGAATGGCACATTGTTCGCTTCAAAGAAAATCCGTGAACGATACGAGTAATCCACCAACACAGAAAGATTGTTGCGATCGGTCAGCATGCGACTGTAGTTGACACCGATGTTGTAGCTGTTTCTCGGCGAACGGGTCAGGCGGTTGCCACTGAAATCCTGGTCATCCTGGTTGATGAAGGCATCATAGCTTGCGTCCAGGTACGCATAACTGCCCTGAATGCGCCAGTTGTCGTCAATCACGCCCCAGAACTCGGCCTCAAAGCCCTGGCTGGTGGCATCGGCGGCATTGCTGACAACCAGTGAGGCTCCATCGACGAGTTGAAAGACTTGCAGATCCGTGTAATCGATATGGAACAAACTGAGGTTCAACCGCACCCGGTTGTTGAACCAGGCGGACTTCAGGCCGGCCTCAATCTGCTGCGCACGCTCCTCGTCGAATCCCTGCAAAGCTGAATCCGCATCCCGCGCCGTGCCATTGAAACCACCACTTTTGTACCCCTCTGAATAGGATAGATAAGCCATGACATCGGGATTTATACGGTAATCAAACGAGACCATAGGCGAGAATGAAGTCCAGGAATCATCCGGTCGCACGTCATAAGGTTCCAGCAGGAACGTTCCCGTGGGGTCAAAGCCTTCGGTGCGGACTCGCGCATCCTTGTTCTCATAACCCAGGCGTGCACCAACCTGCAGGGTGATCGCATCGCTCAGCGCCCAGGTACCCTGGCCGAACAGGGCGTGGTTGGTGGTTTCGTTATCCTGATAGTAGAACGTATTGAAGCTCAACCCTGGCGGCAGTCCAAGCGGTGCATCGTTACCGGAGAAATCATTGTTCTCGAGACGATGAATGTCCGCAAACAGGTAATAATAACCAGCCAGCCAACTGAAGCGGTCGGGATCGCCTCCGGTCAGCCGGAACTCTTGCGTCCATTGCCGGGCTTCGTCATCCACATTACGCACCACCAATGGCGCATCCGATCCAGAGAAATCGTCCTGCAGATCGATGTCCGACCTTCGGTACGCGGTGATGGACGCAAGATCGGCCCAACCCAGGTCATAGTTCACGGTTGCAGACATACCCCAGACATCCGTATCGGTGTAGCCATCCACTGTCTTTTCGCTGGTATAGGGATCCTCACTACAGGGCGACGCCGCAAAAGGTGAGCCAGGCGCGAACCAGGGAAAGAATATGAACTGTTCGCCGACACAGTTGCGATTTGTGCCGGCCAGCCGTGCGCGCTTGTGATCAACACTCAACAATACATCCAATTCGTCCCGGGGCATGAAATGCAGCTGCGAGCGGAAAGCTGTTGAGTTTTCATCACTCAGGTCCTGACCCGTTGTGGCACTGGTGGCATAACCATTGCGTTCATTGTGGTTGAGCGTCAACTTGCCGTTTACATTCTGGCTCAGCGGCCCCTCAAGCATCCCTTTGAAGTCGGTACGCCCATAGTTGCCGACCGTAGCCTGGGCGCGTGACGAAAATTGATCGGCGGG
>PWQG01000118.1 GCA_003556835.1 Gammaproteobacteria bacterium | reverse complement strand
GATTGTCATGCCCGAGACGACACCACCCATCAAGGTCAATGCGGTGCGCGCACACGGCGGCAAGGTGGTATTGCATGGGGATACCTACAACGAGGCGGCGACACATGCGCAGCAGTGGGTCGACCAGAAAGGTTTCACCTTTGTGCATGCCTTTGATGATCCGGATGTGATCGCCGGTCAGGGCACGGTCGGAATGGAGATGTTGCGTCAGCACAGTGGCCCTCTGGATGCGATTTTCATCCCGGTCGGTGGCGGCGGACTGATGGCGGGCATGGCGGCCTATATAAAATGTATTCGTCCTGAAATCCGCTTGATCGCCGTCGAGGCGGAGGATTCGGCTTGCCTGAAGCTGGCGCTGGAGCGTCAGCGCCGGGTTCGACTGAAACAGGTGGGCCTGTTTGCCGACGGCGTTGCGGTGAATCAGGTGGGCAAGGAAACGTTCCGGATACTGCGGCATACCGTGGATGATCTGGTGACGGTGACTACCGACGAAATCTGTGCCGCGATCAAGGACATTTTCGACGATACTCGTGCGGTAACGGAGCCGGCTGGTGCGCTGGCGGTGGCGGGCATGAAGAAGTATGTGCGCGAACACGAGCTGCGAGGGCATGTATTGGGTGCCATGGTGACGGGGGCCAATGTCAACTTTGACCGTTTGCGCAATA
Source organism: Gammaproteobacteria bacterium (assembly GCA_003556835.1). Classification (GTDB taxonomy): domain Bacteria; phylum Pseudomonadota; class Gammaproteobacteria; order Pseudomonadales; family Pseudohongiellaceae; genus PWQG01. The sequence continues at coordinate 2,830 of PWQG01000118.1, read as the reverse complement.
TTGCCGAGCGCGCAGAGCTGGGGGAGAGCCGTGAGGTGGTGCTGGCGGTGACCATCGATGAAAAGCCGGGCAGTTTCCGTCGCTTTTCCGGTTTACTGGGCAAGCGAAATATCACCGAGTTCAACTATCGCTACGATGATCCGGAGGCGGCCAAGATTTTTGTGGGTGTGGAGATCGCCGATCCGATCAACGGGCGTGAGGCACTGCTGACCGAGCTTCGGCAGCAGGGCTTCGCGGTCGAGGACATGTCAGACAATGAAACCGCGAAGGTGCACATCCGGCATATGGTCGGTGGCCGCGCGGCTTCCGTGCAGGATGAATGTGTCTACCGCTTTGAATTCCCGGAGCGTCCTGGTGCATTGATGCAGTTCCTGGAGGCCCTGGGAGAGCGCTGGAACATCTCCATGTTCCACTACCGCAATCACGGTTCGGCCTACGGCCGGTTGCTGGTGGGAATGCAGGTGCCACGCGCGGAGCGGGCCCAATTTCGCGAGAACTTGCAGAGGATTGGTTATCCGTTTCAGGAGGAGACGGACAATATCGCCTACCGGACGTTCCTCGCGCCGTAAAAAAGGGGACACAAAAAAGGGGACAGATTTATTTAAAAAGGGGACAGATCTATTTTCCGTCGGAAAATAGATCTGTCCCCTTTTTAAATAAATCTGTCCCCTTTTTTGTGTCCCCTTTTTCCCTCTGCCTCCTACACCCGGAAAAAGTGCTCCCGGTAGTAACTCAACTCCGCCACCGAATCCCGGATATCATCCAGCGCCTGGTGGCTGCTTTCCTTGCGAAACCCCTGGGCCACCTCCGGCTTCCAGCGGCGGGCCAGTTCCTTGACTGTGCTCACGTCCAGGTTTCGGTAGTGGAAGAAGGCCTCGAGCTGTGGCATGTAACGAACCAGGAAGCGGCGGTCCTGGTGCACGCTGTTGCCGCAGATGGGCGAGCTGCCGATTTCAGCCCACTCTGCCAGGAAGGCCAGGGTTTCCGTCTCGGCTTCGGCTTCGTTGATTCGGCTGCTGCGAACCCGCTCGATCAGGCCCGACTCCCCATGGGTACGCTGATTCCATTCATCCATCGCCGCCAGGGCCTCCTCGCTCTGGTCCACGGCAATGACCGGGCCCTCTGCGAGAATATTCAGATCAGCATCGGTGATCAGGGTGGCGATCTCGATGATACGGTCCGTTTCCGGTTCGAGTCCCGTCATTTCCAGGTCGATCCAGACCAGTGTGCTCTTCTTGTCGATCTCTGCCATGGTGATTCCCGTTTTTGCATGTAGTGGGCATTGTAGCAAAGCCCCTCCCGCCACCGACAGGCCGGCACATGGCACTGGCAGTATCCGGGGCTTCGGGTACAATTCCGCCATGACAAAACGACGACTCAGCAAACAACAGCTTCGCCGTATCCGCACCCATCAGGAGCAGCGCAGCGATGCCAGCAATGACGAGCGGCTGGTCGACAGCGAGCAGACCGACGAGCTTGGGTCTGAGCAGGAAGGCATTGTGGTCTGCCACTATGGGCGCCAGCTCGACATTGAATCGACGGAAAAACCTGGCTTGGTCGTCCGCTGCCACCAACGAAGTAACCTGCCTCCCCTGGTGACCGGTGACCATGTGGTCTGGCAGGCCGAGAACGAGCACAGTGGCGTCATTGTCGCGCTCAAGCCGCGGCGCACAGAATTGCTGCGACCCGGCTCCCGTGGCCAGCTGCGACCGGTGGCGGCCAATATCGATACCGTGATGATTGTCATCGCGCCGGTACCCCGCCCGCATGCCAATCTGATCGACCGGTACCTGGTGGCCATCGAGCATCTCGGCCTGCAGCCGGTGTTGTTGCTCAACAAAGCCGATCTCATGGATACACAAGTGCCTGATCAGGCTGATCCGGAGGCCTTGCAGGCTTTGATCCGGCAATACGCGGGAATCGGTTATACGGTACTCGAAACATCCTGTGAGACGGATCTCAATCTCGAGCCGCTGACTGTATTGCTGCGGAACCGAACTTCCATATTTGTAGGGCAGTCAGGGGTTGGTAAGTCCTCGCTTATAAACCGGATGCTGGCCCGGTCCGACAGCGCTGACAAGGCTGCCGCAGTGGGAGCCCTCTCTACCGCCCGTGGCAAGGGCACACACACCACCACAGCCACAAGGCTCTATCACCTGCCCGATGGAGGTGACCTGATCGATTCGCCGGGCATCCGCGAGTTCGGTCTCTGGCAGCTCGATGCCGGGGAAGTGCTGGAAGGATTCATCGAGTTCCGCCCGTATATCGGTCGTTGCCGATTCCGGGACTGCAGTCATCGCCATGAGCCGGGCTGCGCGCTACAGGCTGCCATCGAGGCGGGGGAAGTCAGTGCTGACCGCCTCGACAGTTATTTCCACATCATCTCGGATTCACCCGACTGAAAACCGGTTGCAAGCGTCTCAGAATATCTCCGGTTCGGGAGGTGGTGATGGTACTCCGCTACCCAGCTCGCTACCTATGTTTTCGGACGTGCGAATACTCTGGCGCATTCTCAGCTCGGTCAATTCGTTCATGACCAGCAGCACGATGCGCCGGTTGGCCGGGTTTTGCGGGTTGTCCGCGTCGAAGGGGCTGGTTGAACCCATGCCGATGATCTGGAAAAACTGTTCGTAGTCCATGCCGCCTTCGATCAGCGTCCGGCGAGCGGCATTGGCGCGGTCAGTGGACAATTCCCAGTTGGTGTACTCGCCGGTGTTGCTGCTGAAAGGCAGCGCGTCCGTGTGACCATAGACGGATACCCGGTTGGGTACGGTGGCCAGGATGTCGGCGATGATCCAGAGAATCTGGCGGGCAAAGGGACGCAGGCGAT
>PWQG01000122.1 GCA_003556835.1 Gammaproteobacteria bacterium | reverse complement strand
TGCGCGAGGAATCCGCGGTTTGGTAGAGAGATTTTATAAGCTCGCCTTTTCTCATCACAACATCAAAGCTATTTTCCAAAACCCGGACGACCGAGCTGCATTGTTAGCCTTCAGTTCATTAGACCCGGCAAGTACGGTCCTCATTCCCGGATCTGGAGTCAAACTGGCTGATTACCCTTTTGAACCTGAGCCGCCAGAACCGGTTGTTGTGAGTTTTGCCGGGCGTTTGCTGCGAGAGAAAGGCATTTTTGAGTATGTGGAAGCCGCGCGTATCATCAAAGGACGCAGCCTTGACGCATGCTTTCGGGTGATCGGTGATCTAGACCCGGGCAACCCTTCATCGGTAGGTGAAGACGATCTTGGTCGATGGCGAAGCGAGGGACTGGTTGAGCTCATGGGATTCCGAAAGGATATACCGGCATTGTTCTCGAGCTCACATATCGTTGTGTTACCCTCTTATCGAGAAGGTCTGCCTAAAACTTTGATAGAAGCCGCTGCTGCAGGTCGGGCAGTGATCACCACCGATATGCCGGGATGCCGGGATGCCATCGAACCCAATAAAACTGGATTATTGGTTCCCATAAAAAACCCACTGGCTCTTGCTGATGCCATTCAAAAGCTGATCGAGAATCCTCGATTGCGGCTAGATATGGGGACTGCCGGTCGGGTTCTAGCAGAAAAAAAGTTTGGCATTGAAAAGGTTGTGGCTGCTCATTTGCGAGTTTATGCAGAACTGGAAGCTCGTGCAGCATGAGGGATAACAAAAATCATATTGTCTTGACGGGTGGTACTGGCTTTGTCGGCAGTGCAATCATCAAGCGCCTTGCGGCCACGGATGAAATTGCCCTGGTAGCGTGTGCTCGCAATCCAGCAAATCTGCCTGTCCTGCCCGGTGTTCAAATCGTGCCCATCGCAACCATGGCGGCACACACGGACTGGGGCGCCGCCGTTGCAAAAGCCCAAGTGGTCATCCATTCGGCCGCTCGTGCTCATATCATGAACGATCAGGCTGCCAATCCACTGATGGAATTCCGTTCGGTGAACGTCGAGGGCACGCTGAACCTTGCCCGGCAGGCAGCTCGAGCCGGAGTGAAGCGGTTCATCTTCCTCAGCTCCATCAAAGTAAATGGTGAAAGCACATCCCCAAATCGCCCCTACACCGCTGCGGATAAACCCGCCCCCGTTGATCCCTATGGGATTTCCAAAATGGAGGCCGAGGAAGGCCTTCGTGCCCTAGCTGCGGAAACCGGTTTGGAAGTGGTCATCATCCGCCCCGTGCTGGTGTATGGTCCGGGTGTCAAAGCAAATTTTCGCACCATGATGAACTGGCTTGTCAGAGGAGTGCCTCTGCCGCTGGGCGCCGTTCACAACCGGCGCAGCCTGGTGGCTCTGGATAACCTGGTTGATTTGATCGTGACCTGTATCGATCATCCGGCCGCCGCAAATGAAACCTTTCTGGTAAGCGATGGTGAAGATCTGTCCACCACCGATTTGTTACGCCGACTGGGCCTGGCCTTGGACAGACCGGCGCGGCTGGTGCCGGTACCGACCTCGTTGTTGATCGCTGGAGCGACAGTGCTGGGCAAAAGTGCGGTGGCCCGGCGCTTGTGCGAGTCGCTCCAGGTTGATATCACCAAGACTCAAGAACAACTCCGTTGGGTGCCTCCGGTTTCAGTGGATGATGCCTTGAGTGATACGGCACGGGACTTTTTGCGAAGAACATGACCGAGACTTCGATGCTTGTATTGACTGGAGCCGCGTTTTGCGCAGCTTTTCTGTTTACGTGGTGGCTGCGGCGCTTCGCCCTGGCTCGAAACCTGCTCGATGTGCCCAACGCTCGCAGCTCTCATCAGTTGCCAACTCCCCGAGGAGGGGGAGTGTCCATTGTGCTGGTGGTGCTGGCCGGATTGCCCGTACTGTGGTGGCAAGGGGTCATTTCCGGGATGGTGCTGACGGCTTTTGCCGGAGCGGGAGGACTGGTGGCCCTGGTGGGCTGGCTGGATGACCAGGGTCATATAGCGGCGCGCTGGCGCCTGCTGGTTCATTTTGCGGCAGCCATATGGGGACTGGCCTGGCTGGGCGGGTTTCCACCCCTGATTCTGGTGGGCCGGGTGGTTGATTTGGGCTGGCTGGGGCAAGGCCTGGCGGTAGTTTACTTGGCGTGGCTGCTCAACCTTTACAATTTTATGGACGGAATCGATGGCATTGCCGGGATCGAAGCGCTGACGGTCTGTGGCGGTGGAGTTGTGCTTTGCTTGCTGTTTTCCGGAGGGGGATGGTCGGGTTATGCAGCGCTGGCCCAACCTGCCCTTTTGCTGGCGGCGGCAACAGCGGGATTCCTGTGCTGGAATTTTCCTCGGGCTCGAATCTTCATGGGCGATGCCGGCAGCGGATTTGTAGGTCTGCTTCTGGGCATGCTTTCCTTGATAGCCGCTTGGCTTGCCCCGGAGCTGTTCCTAGGCTGGCTGATCCTGTTGGGAGTATTCGTGGTGGATGCCACTGTAACCCTGGTGCGGCGTATGCTGCGTGGCGAAAGAGTATACGAAGCACATCGCAGCCACGCCTATCAGCACGCCGCCCGGCATCATGGCTCCCATATTCCCGTTTCTCTGGTCGTCGGTGCCGTCAACGTGGCTTGGCTCCTGCCCTTGGCTGCACTGGTGACGACAGGCCGCCTGGACGGCCTGGTGGGTCTTTTGTCGGCCTGGGCCCCTTTGGTCTTTGTGGCATTGTATTACCGTGCAGGCCATGGCGAATAGGCTTGGGACTCTGCTTTGCAAGTGCAGTTATCATGTGGATGGTTCTTCACGCTAGCGAAATGCGTGCAATTGTCTCATGACAAAAACTTAACCTTCCAGTTGGCAAGTGCTCTGACACCGCTGCCACTGGGAATATCCCTCCGAATTCCGCTAACTCCACGAATCTTTTGGCACCAACGCAGCTTGGAAAACGCCCGGGTGCTGGCGGACGGCCTCTCCCCCCTGCCCGGCCTGCGCGTGCCCCTTCCTGAACCGCACATGGAACATGCCTGGTACAAGTTTTACGCCTTCGTGCGCCCGGAAGAACTCAGGGCCGGGTGGACCCGGGACCGTATTGCACAGACTTTGCAAGACATGGGAATACCCTGCCTGCACGGGGGCTGTAGCGAAGTATACCTGGAAAAAGCCTTCGATGGGGGATTCCGGCCCCGGGAACGCCTGCCCGTGGCAAAGGAACTGGGGGAAACGAGCCTCATGTTTCTGGTGCATCCCACTTTGGAAGGGGAGCACATGGAGCGGGTGGTGCAGGCGGTTGGGGAAGTGATGGAACGGGCGTGCAAGTGATTTGGGTTCTCGCAGAGGCGCGAAGGCCGCAGAGGAAAGGCAAGGAAAGAAACTCTGCGTTCTCTGCGCCTCTGCGAGAGCAAAGGTTTTACAAGTCAGTTCATGCTGAGACGCATAAAGGGCACAAGGAAAAGAGGGGAAAGGGACGATGCTGAGTCAGATCAGAAATCCCAGG
>PWQG01000077.1 GCA_003556835.1 Gammaproteobacteria bacterium | reverse complement strand
GTCCGAAGCGGGTGAAGGAGGGAGCCACCCGGCAGACAATCGCACCCGGCTCGGCTTTGGGATTACCGTCGTAGAACATGTCCCGCACCACGGAATCCCCCGTCAACACCAGTGAAAGTGCGCGGGTGGTCGGTACGCCCAAATGGTACATGGCTTCACTGCAAAGAAACTCGCGAACGGAGGAACGCAGCACCGCCCTGCCGTCGGCACCGCGCGAGTAAGGTGTGGCACCAGAGCCTTTCAGCTGCAGCGTCCAATGAGTACCGGAAATTCCGGGCACCTCGCCCAGGTTGATCGCCCGGCCATCACCAAGCTGCCCCGCCCAGTGACCGAACTGATGCCCTCCATAACAGCTGGCATAGGGATCCATGCCGGGCAAAAGGCGATTGCCGGCAAACACTTCGGCAAATGCAGGCGTGAGGGCATCGGCCTCGCTGAGCCCCAGTTCCTGCAGCATTTCCCGCGACCAGGCGATACATTGCGGATCGCTGACCGGTTCCGGCATCACCCGGCTGTACAGAGCCGAGTGCACCTGCCGTGGGTGGCGGGCGGTTTCCGGATCGCCGGGCAGGCGCTCCGTGAAGCGGTTACTGATCGATAATGCGTCAAGACTCATGAATCCCCTATCTTGCAGCAGCCACGATCAGTTGTCGACACCGGGCAATGTGGCCCGCAGCGCAGGTAACAATTCCGGGGGTCTGGCGGCGTCACCCCGCGAGTAGTCACATACGCCGTCCGGGAAAATGGCCTGCAGTCGCTGACGATGCTCCTGCATATCAACATTTCCATAGACACCACCGGCCAGTGCTTCATCCACCGACTGCAGGTGGCAACGGAACACACTGCCCCGAATATCATCACCGGCCACCATGCGCGATGTGCCATGAATCGGATACTGTTGCATACAGTCCCCCGTCTGTCGGTCGTTCCAGGCACCATCCCAGACTGTCTCCCCTCGCGCCAGCGTGTGACCCGTTTCATCCATACAACGGTCTGCGGCAGTATCCGGTCGGGTCGTGGCAGCACTGGCCTGCGGTCGGCCGTGGCGGTTCTCTAACCATTGCTCCATGACCTGTAATGCTTCCGGGCGCGGATCATACGGCTCACGAGCGACCCAGATCGCCTGATTGCCAGCCTGCCCCATGGCATCGATCATGCGGGCACGCGCCGAAAACGAAGCACGGGCATGATGCATGTCCAGTTCATCATCCAGATAATGGCGGACATCGAGTATGGGAATGTCGGCAACACCGGTGAATACCTGCCCTGAATACCAGGCCGCCCGCATCGCCGGCTCGTGACCCTGGCGCCGGGCTGCGATCCCATCCGGGCCGCTCGCCTGCTCCATGTTCTGCTCACTCATGAAGGACAACCTTACCGGAAACAGGGGCCCCGTGAGGAACCAGAAACGTTCCGCTTGCATGGCATTGCCCCGTTTCCAGCTGCCGACACTGGCGTTGAGATGCAGGAAGGTTTCCGGATCGATGTCACCACTGCGCAGCGCTGCCAGTCCATATTGCACCCCCGTATTATCCCAGCTGTCATGGGCATAGCCATGCTCATCGGTACCCATGATGTGTGCCAGGTCGCCCCAATAGGTCCAATCGACCTGTTGCAGCACTTCGTCGGCATAATACAGATCCGTGTCCACAAAGTGCGGGTTGCTGATCAGGGGTGTCAGTCCCCGCCAACCACTGACGCACTCACTCGAACCGCGCAGTCCGCGCAGGCGGTTCCAGCGACCGGTCAGGAAGTCGGCCGCGCGCTGCGCCGGGGCAAAGCGGTTGTAAGCCTCATTGTCCGCCGCCAGGCCCTGCAACAGGCTGCGACTTTCCCAGTCACGCCACAGTGGATTACCGCGATCGGTTTCACCCATGAAATACTCGAGCAACTCACAATCATGGACATGGGTGGTCTGGGTGATCATGTCGGGGAAGGAGTAAACCGCAATCACACCATCCAGCAGGCCCGGTGCATTCTGTGCCATCAGGTACTGTTGGATGGCGCCGCCAGAGGATCCGATACCAATGGTGTGCCTGGGCTCGCCGTACATCGCGGAGAACTGGCGCTTTACCCGCCAGGCCGTGTCTTCGGCCAGTGCCACATCAAAATGATTGCGCGTGGCATTGGCCGTGGAAAAAGCGATACCGTAGCCTTGGGCCAGTTCATCCAGCCGCTCTTCCAGTACATAGCGCGTGGAAAAATTGCCCTGCTGCCGACCGATGCCGATGCCACCACGGAACTGATAGATGAGCCGCTGATTCCAGAACTCCGGGGATGGAGGATCCTGTGCAGCCTCCCCGCTGCCACGCAAAACGGCGATCGCATAAATGAAGCGGTTGATGGTACCGGTTTCCAGGCGCACCACGAACTCTGTCTCCCGCCCATCCACGGTCACGGTGGCAATATCACCATCGGCTTGCTCCAGCGGGAAGAAATTGTTCGTTCCCTCGCGCAGATAGTGGTACGTGACATGCGTTGGCAACTGACAATCCCGGCTGAATCCGATCACCCGATCCGTATCCAGCTCACCATCATCCAGGGCAAACACGGGCACACCATGCCCCTGATCATTGTCGATCAGGGGTTGCGCGGCAGCCTCCCGACTCCGGTCTTCACCACAGAAAAAAGGATACTTGCGCGCACCGGCAAACAACGGTTCCGCCGGACCGGTTTCACCCGGCTGGATGGGAAAATCGAACACCTCCCCGGGCCGCTGCGTGAGACGCGGATGCGGTCCGGAGAAAGGTGTGTAGTGTTCCTTCGCCGCTTCCGGCATGCCGAGCACGGGAGCCAGCGGCGCCGACGGCAGGCTCGGCACGGTATCGACAACCAGGTAAACGGCTGCTGCCAGCAGAACTGCCGGCAGCAGGATCATGGTGATCAGTGTTCTGCGCGTCAATCGCCTCATTTTGCTCTGGTAAACGGTCTCCTGATGAACAGCACGCGACGGGATCTCGCTCTATCAGTCGAAACTGCCGCGTTCAATCAATGTGGCATTGGCGGTGCCACCACCTTCGCAAATGGCAACCAGGCCATACCGTGCACTGCGGCGTTCCAGCTCATGCAGCAATGTGGTCATGAGCTTGCTGCCGGTGGCTCCAAGCGGATGTCCCAGGGCCTGGGCGCCCCCGTTGACGTTGAGCCGCTGCATATCAGCCCGCATGGCCTTGAGCCAGGCCAATGGTACTGAACCAAAGGCTTCGTTGACTTCATACAGGTCAATATCCTCCATGCGCAGCTCTGCCCTCTCGAGCAGCTTCTCAGTGGCCGGAATCGGACCTTCCAGCATGATCTCCGGGTCCGAGCCCACCACGGACAAAGTATGCACTTTGGCCCGGACCAGCAGGTTGTACTTCTCAACAGCACGGCGGCTGGCAATCATGATGGCCGAAGCCCCGTCACTGATCTGACTGGCGGTACCGGGAGTGATCAAACCCCCTTCGCTCAATGGCTGCAGACCCTGTAAGGCCTCGAGGCTGGCATCGAAACGCACCCCTTCG
>PWQG01000362.1 GCA_003556835.1 Gammaproteobacteria bacterium | reverse complement strand
TGAGAGACCGATCTGACCCTCCAGGGCTATGGCGCGCATGGGTTCCACTGTGCCATGCCAGAGCAGTACCAGGGTATGGTTCGCGGGGTGCTTCAGCCTGCCATGCGATGGCAGATTGGTTCCACCCTCCGCTACCGTTCATCCCGCATGGGAGCCAATTCTCATGAAGCCCTCCACGCGCGCAGGAGACAGGTTTGCCGGACTCCCTCTCGGCAGTGATCTGCTATTCGGATGGAGTCTGTTCGTCCTGGCTATTGCTGTAAGCTGGGTGCTTCCTTTTCCGCTCTCCGCCATTTCGCTGATTGCCGCCATCCTTATTCTTCGGAAGCGTTTGTCCGCCTTCGCCCTGCACATGAGCTACTTGGGTCTTGTTGCCGGCCTTGCATATCTCATTATGCTGCTCATCCTGGCGGGAAGATATCCAAACTGGAACCAGGAGCTTGTTGAGGAGCGAAAGCATTGGCTGGTCTGGGGCAGCAACCTGGGTCTTGCAGAAGGCTTCGCCAGGCATCGCTTTGACGGTACCGATTCTTACACCGAGAGGTACCTCCCGTGAGTAGGACTGGTTGTGAACAGTGGAATCCGAACCCGGGCAAGAAGAAGGCACGCACCCCACGTGAACGCAGATCCGTACTCTGCCGAGTGCGCCATGTCGAGCAAGACATCGCCCCCGACATACTCCGCTCGACCTCTCCTTTGCCCTGCCGGAGCCGTATCGCCGTCTGGCTCCGGGGATGCGGGGCCCTCGGTTGGGCAGGCGCTGGAAACGATGCCAGACAGTCCGAATGGCTCCGAATCGGATCTCCTCACTCCGCGACAGGCAAAGCACTCGGTACGGCCAGTGAGGACCTTTTGTGCGGCATTTCCCGTTGAGTAGCCCGCCGATGGAACTGATCTGCAAGCCGACCTGGCCTTACCGCTTGTTCTATCTGGCTCTTTGCCTCGGGTCGTTCTATTACTTTGGCAGCCTCCTTGTAATGTGGGCCATAGTGCTTGCAGAGGGATTTCGGATGAGCATGGGGGCTGGGTGGCTTCTTGTCGGTGTCTTCGTTCTCGCTTTCCTACTTTTTGTGACTTTGATTGGTATTCCCGTTGGATTGCCAATGCTGAGGCGTATCCGCGTACTTGCCAAGGATAAGGTGTGCATTGCTGTGCTCGGACTGCTCCTGGTGTGTGGGAGACCTGCCGGAGTAAGAAAGCCCGTCTACGCCGGGCGAGGATGGTTCTATATGCGTCCGGAAGATGGCCCCATCACCGCGCAGCGCCGGCTGGTGTTTTTCTTGTTTGGGATAAGGACCGACACCGAAACGGGACTGGTTTCGGTCCTGCTGGACGCGCATTCGAAGAGGGATATAGAGAAGCTGAAATCGTTGTTCGGTGATTATTCCCCACCAACGGGCTGAGACCGGGGATTCTGACAGCATGGCAAGCCTTAATGCAACCATCCCGCTCTGGCACCGCCGGGCATCGAATTGCAGGCGGGGCGTGGCCCATGCCGGAACAACGGAGGACAGCCGTTACGCCCATCAGAAAGGCAAGGGGAACAGAATGCGCTTGACTTCCACCGTGCACTGCCAGAGCAGTACCGTGGTGTGGTTCCCGGGTCGCGGCTTCCGGGTAGACGACATCAGGTTCTCGAATTCCATGACGACAGAGCGCAACAGCCTCGCTCCCGGCGTGACCGATTCGGCCGCACGCACTTGGGTGCGTCACTCTCCCCACTGGCGTATTACCCGGCTCACAACGCCGCTCACAAACTTGTCCCGCAAGACTCCTGACCACCAGGTCTTTCGAATGGAACAAATATGAGCACCCCGAGGCTGGTTTTCTCTTCCGCTCTAGTCTGTCTTATTCTTTTGGTTCTGCTGTGCCTGGTTGCTTTCCCCAGAGAAGTGTATTACATCTGGAGGTTTACAGGTCCGATCATTGTTGATGTCGAGTTGGTGGATGCTGACTCTGGGTTGGCCTCTGAGAAGAATCTGGAAGCGATTCGAATCCATCTGGCGGAGCGCACACGAGCCATTCTTCCAGACTCTTCAGTGGGAAGCATCACTCCGTTGGCAGAGGAGGGAGTTCGTGTGGCATTAAGGAACCATAACCCGTACTCAGAAGTGTGGAATCTGCGCATCACGCCAATTGATGAGAACATGGTTCGTGTTGAGATTTGGCCAACCACGTAGACGGAAGCGGAATCCCCTCGAAAGAGAGACGCGCCGGGCATGATGCGCTTGACTCCCACCGTGCTCTGCCAGAGCAGCACCGTGGTGTGGTTCTGGGGAGCGACTCACGGATTCCTCCCCTCTCCCTAGGGAGTGACTGTTTATGGTTAACCCCATGAGCAATCCAGCCTTCAGGTTCGTTTCCTGGCTCCTGGTGCATGTTGGAGCCTGGGGTGTTCTGATATGGATTGGCGCGTACTACGTGTATTACACTTGGTCCTACGATCAGTGGGTCCGACGCTCCGAGGAGCAAGCAGCCCAGGAGGTGTATCCGATACTCGTGGCTTTTGCGATACTGTTCTGGACCTGCCTGGTTGCATACCTTTCGTTCGTCGCGATTTGGCTGGTGAAGCTGGTATCGAGAGAGTATGAGCGTCTCCGTCCCGGAGGACCGCAAAATCCGCATCAGGGACCCAGAACCACGCGCTGGGCGCGTCCGGCTCGAAGGGCGTTTGTTCTGTTTGGCGCCCTTTTGATTGGAGGCATCTGGGGCATATTCGTCTCGCTCATTGCGTGGAGGGCCTGGCCGGATCCCCACGCGGACAGCATGGTTCTTTCTCTATTTCAATATAATCGCCTTTTCCTGGAGGAGGCCATACACCTTGGGCTGCTCTTCGGTCTCTTTCTGGGATGTCTATCCGGCGTATTCTCTGCCATATTCTATCCTGATACATCCCTGCGAAGAAAACCCCTGCTCTACATGATTCCCGCTGCGGCACTGACGTTGCCGGTGGCAGCAGCCGGGCCATCAGCCATCGGGTTGCTTCCGTTCCTTGGGCTCGCAGGAATTGTGTTGGGTGCCGTCCTGGAGGTCATCTTCTCCACAAAATCCGCCCAAGGGTGCAGGCTTGAGAGGCGCACGAAGGCGGCAAGCGATTCCCCCCGCAGCTGAACTCAGGCTTTTCGATAGACCGGTGGGTGGCTCCAGCGACATCGCACCGCGGGTGAGTGCGGTTCCTGCCGGGGTCTTTGGAAAGAAGTGCCGGGCTGCGACCTGAAGAACCACGGAAACGGCCTGACGATTTCCCCCGGCCCGCAGCCTGTTTCGTCGCGGCGTGGCGGCGTTGCGTGAAGCCTGGGATGCATTTCCTTGCGCCGGCACGTCACGGTTTCCGGGAACGGGCACCCCCGGCTGCCGGTGGTGGTTCACCTGCGGCGGAGGGGCTCCTGGGGGTACTTGCGGCTTGCATGGGCCGGTGCGGGTGGGGAACTTGAGCCGCCGCCGGGGCGCAGCTCCGGCCAGTCCACTGCCCATGGCGAAGGTGTGATGGAGACCCGGGAGACAGTCAAGAC
>PWQG01000330.1 GCA_003556835.1 Gammaproteobacteria bacterium | reverse complement strand
GTGAGCTTCACCGTGGTCACGACCCTGATCTGGGGCAGGGTGTTCTGTTCCTCATTGTGTCCCTTCGGTGCCGTGCAGGATTTCATCACACGCTTCACCCCGAAGCGTTGGCAGCGCCAGGTCTCGCAGTCGATGCACGACAAGGCCCTGTACCTGAAGTACCTGATCCTCGCACTGATCATCGGCGCGGCCGTGATCGCCGGTAACGTGGCCATCTTCCAGTACTTCGAGCCTTTCGGCACCCTGTTCTTCCTGGAAGGTGCGCTGATCCTCTGGGTCATCCTGATCGCCATCCTGGCGGCCTGTTTCGTGGTGCCTCGTTTCTACTGCCGTTACGCCTGCCCGCTGGGAGCCGCGCTGGGCCTGGCCTCTCTGCTCAGCCCGCTGCGTATCAAGCGGGTGCCACAGTGCACGGTCTGCGCCAAGTGCGAACAGGCCTGCCCGACCGGCGCCATCCGACGCGAGAAGATCGATTTCAAGGAGTGTGTGCGCTGCGATGACTGCGAGATAAAGCTGATTGAAAAGGCCGGGGCCTGCCGTCACGACATGGACAGGATCATCGCCTCCAGCAAGGCGGCGTGACACCGACAGCAGGCCATAATTGGCGACATCAGGCGGCCCCCACCTTGAACCGTCCCGTCTGCCCCTGAAGCTCTGTGGCAAGTCGGGCGAGCTGATCGGTGGCCACTGTCGCCTGTTCGGCCCCGGCAGCAGACTGCTCGGCCAATCCCCGAATACTTGTGATGTTGCGATTGATCTCTTCGGTGGTTGCGCTTTGTTGCTCCACGGCGGTGGCAATATGGGTGTTCATATCACTGATGGTGGTGACCGCCCCGGTGATTGCATCCAGGGCTTCGGCGGCTTCCTGCACCAGGGCGACCCCCTTGTGCGCATGCTCGCGACTTCTATCCATCATCTGTACCGCTTCGTCGACCCCATCATGCAAGTGATCGATCATGTCCCCGATTTCACTGGCCGATTGCTGGGTTCGACTGGCCAGGGTGCGGACTTCGTCCGCCACCACGGCAAAACCACGACCCTGCTCACCGGCACGGGCCGCCTCGATGGCTGCATTGAGGGCCAACAGGTTCGTCTGCTCGGCAATGCCCTTGATCACGTCCAGGACACTGGTGATCGCTTCGCTGTCCTTGGACACCCGCTGTACACCTTCGGAGGAGCGATCAATCTCACCGGCCAGATCAGAGATGCTCCGGGCCGCCTTGCCGACCACACTGGATCCCCTCTTGGCCTGCTCATCCGTATCCCGCGCCGCGCTCGAGGCATTGCTCGCGCTACCGGAGACTTCCTGCACGGTCGCACTCATCTCGTTCATCGCCGTGGCAACCTGATCGGTTTCGCTGTGTTGCTGTTGTATGTTTTGCGCACTATGCCGGGCCACGCCGGACATTTCTTCGGCAGCGGAAGCCAGTTGCGTGGTGGCCTGCACGATCTCCTGGATCAACTGTTCGAACTGCGCACTCATGGCATTGAAACTGTCCGCAATGTCATGGATTTCATCCCTGGTATCGAGTGTGACCCGCTGGGTGAGATCACCGTCAGCGACCTTACGGGCAACCTCGCTGATCCGGTCCACACTCTCGCTGATTGACCGGTAGAGCGCGGCAAACAGATACATGAGCCCGATCAGCACCAGCACAACCACCAACAATGCGAGATTGCGCATCCCCAGATCAGCCCGTACGCGGTCTGCCAGAATGCCATCCATGGTCGGTGCCACCCTATCGAACAGGGCGTAACTGGTATTGATCGAATGTGTGGCCGTTTCAAAAACTGCAGCACCATCGATCATGATGAACATGCTGTCGAGCAGCTGGTTGCGGATCATCGATGTCAGTGACTCGACCGCCTGGTGGTTCTCCTGGACGGCCCCACCGAGACTGCGTACCAGTTCCGGATTGTATTGCATGGCCGCATCCAGACCTTCTGACAGAGCGCCCTGGTAAGTCTCCATGCTCGCCAGTAATACCTCGAGATGGATCCGCTGTGTCTGGCCAACAGCTCCCACGGTAGCCACTTCGCTGGCCAGCGCCCGTGCCTGCCCCATGCTCTCGGCTAGATTCGGAAGGTTGTTGACCAGTGCATCGCCGAGATAATAGGTATCCAGGCTTGGATCAAGTGTGATTTCTGAAGCATCCGCCACATGACGCACCAGAGAAATCAATTCACTGATCAGTAGCGTATGCTGCTCGAAACTCTCTGCCGCGGTGAGCGTTTCAGCCCGTGCAGCCAATTCCTGCCATTGCTGTCGGATACTCGAAACCCGCCCTCTTGTGGCGAGAGACTCCCCCAGTTCGCCATCAACATTTGCCAGCACAGCCAGACTGTCACCCACCTGCCCGCGCAAGGAAACGGCCTGATCCCGTATCATGGCATCGCTGCCGGCCAGCAGGGTCGCCATCAACCCCCGGTGCTGCTGCATCCGGTCAATCGGCGCTCGCACCGCCTGAATATAACGCACGCCGTCACGTTCATTCTCCAGAAAGCGGATTTCTTCATTGAGTTGCTGCAGGGCCAATGCACTGAGCAGCACCAATGGTATCAGCACCGCGACAAATATCAGCGCGAACTTCATCGGAAAGCGGAAACGGTTGAGCAAGCTGACTGCCGGTGTGAGTAGAATATTGATCATAATTCTGTTTCCGTCGTGCGTTGACCCTGGTGGCAAACTCACCTTCATGTTTGCTGTTCATCGGCCCCCGCAGCGGAAACTTGAATGAATATGACTCACGCCCACCCGGTTGATGTGCGGGGCAAGACAAGGTAGCCAGATCAGTCCACGAATGCCGCAGCGTTCTCCGCCGGGAAATCCACCTCCAGAAATCGCGCCATCGCTTCACGACGCGCCGGATCAACTGCCATGACACTTTCCAGGAAAGCGTAGACCGCCAGACGCGTCAGCATCTGCTGCTGTCCCGGCCGCATGGCCCGCGGGAACTCCTCCATGGTGCAGGGCGTCACTTGTGCATCGGAAATACCGATGTCGGCGTCCGGCATCAGCATGGGGCTGGCATCATCAGCGCCGTCTTCCAGGCCACTGAGCAGCATCGGGCAGGCCAGGCGATCCGGGTGACGGAACCAGCGCATGAACGTGGTGGCGATATTGGCGAAGCCGACATGCGTACCCATGTCCAGGGTCACCAGCAGACTGTTAGCGACCTTTCCCGGTATGGGCGCCGCGTGTTCTTCATAAGGAATGATGGCATCCGAACTGCCAGCGACCATCATGAATGGTATTTCCGATGTGCGGAAAAAGTCGGGCTCCAGGAACACACTTGGTCCGGCAATGGAGACCGCTGCCACCAGACGCGGATCCCGTACATCCCGGTGAAAGGCGGCCAACTGCGTGGTGAGTCCGCCCAGGGAAAGGCCCACGGCGGCGATTCGGGATGAGTCCAGCATCTGGTGCAGTTCATCAGCCGGATCATTGCTGCGAACCAGAAGGGCATCAATCACAAAAGAGAGGTCGCCGGGCTGATGGATCCCATCATTGACCGTGGGGCCACC
>PWQG01000007.1 GCA_003556835.1 Gammaproteobacteria bacterium | reverse complement strand
GCCAGAGACTGGTGCTGGCCACAGGCGCCTGGTGTGGCCCGGTGGGGCAGATGCTGGACCTGACCATTCCCATCGTGCCGGTGCGGGGCCAGATGTGGGCTACTGCCAGCCTGCCGCCACGGGTATTCGCCACCATCGGTTCCGCCGAGTCCAGCCTCATCTGGAGCAGGGACAATGGCATGGATGAGGTGACGCCGCCCAACCTGACCCACAAGAACGGCCGCCGTGTCACCCGGCATCTCTATGGCCGGCAGCGCCGGAACGGAGAGATCATCTTTGGTGGCGACCGCGAGAGCCTGGGCTACAATGCCACACCAGACCCGACCGGCATCGAGGTCAACCGCAGCCATGCCGCCGAGGTGATTCCGCTCCTTGCCAGCATGCCCATCGCTCGCAGCTGGGCCGGGGTGATGCCCTTTTCCATTGACGGCGCGCCCATCATCGGCCGCATCTCCCTGCGGCCGGACCTGTACATTGTCAGCGGCATGTCCTCTTCAGGGTTCGGGCGCGGACCCATGGCCGGCAAGCTGGCCGCGGACTATATCCGCACGGGCCATCGCGCGCGGGTACTGAATGAGGCGGATCCGGACCGTTGCGTGACGGAAGCTTGAAGCAAGAAGAGATCATTTCCGGGACCTGCCTCAATCCGGCATGATGCGGTAGAGTGCGGCGTCGGACTCGTCATTGACTACATAGAGGTAACCGTTCGGCCCCTGACGGACGTCACGGATTCGACCGATCTCACCATGTAGCAGTTCTTCTGCATGGACCACCACCTCATTCTCCAGCACCAGACGCATGACACGTTCACCACGCAGGCCGCCAGACAGCAGGTTGCCTTCCCAGTTGGGGAAATGGGCGCTGTTTACTGCAGCCAGACCGGAAGGTGCCTGTGTTGGCAGCAGTTCGAAAACCGGATCTTCCATGTCATCGCGATGACGGGTTTCGGCGTCGGGGAATTGATCGCCAGTGCCATAATCGCGGCCCAGGGTGGCTGTTGGCCAGCCGTAATTCTTGCCCGCTTCGATGCGGTTGAGTTCATCACCGCCGCGCGGGCCGTGTTCAGTGGCCCAGATGGTGCCAGTGATAGGGTGCAGCGTAATACCCTGAATATTGCGGTGGCCGTAGGAATAGATCTCCGGAGCATAGTCGTTGTTGCCAACGAAGGGGTTGTCGTCCGGAACGCTACCATCGTGGTGCAGTCGCACCAGGGTGCCGGAGTGGTCCATGGTGTCCTGCGCGCGGGGCGGCTCGGCGCCGCGATCACCAATGCTCATCAGCAGGGTGCCATCGTTTTTGAACAGGATGCGCGAACCGTAATGACGACCGGGCCCCGTCATGGTGTTCGAGATGAAGACCTGTTCCATATCGACAAACTGGTGGCCGTCCAGACGAGCTCGGACCAGGGCAGGCGCAGTACTGTTGCTGTCGCCGTGCGAATAGGTCATGTAGATCCAGCCGTTATCTTCGTAGTCCGGGTGCACCACGATATCCAGCATGCCGCCCTGACCGGCCACGTTGGGCTCCGGGCCGCCGGACAGTTCCATCTTCTCACCGTCATTCTCGACCAGATAGATGGACCCTGAGCGCTCGGTTACCAGGTAGCGGTCATCGGGCAGGAAGCCGACGGCCCAGGGATTGCTGAATCCCTCTGCAACAGTCACCAGACGTGCGCTTTGGTATTCACTACTGATACTCACATCCGCCTGCGCCATGCTGGTGGTTGCGGCAAGCATCAATGTCGCCAGGGGCAGGCGTCGAAAACCAGGGTGGATGAAATGCATGGGATTCTCCTTCTCGTTGTGCGAAAAATTGGAATCTTGGCCTTCAGTATAGAATGAGCGTCATCAGCCTGGCCAGTGGCGTATAGGTAGAACAAAAGTCGCAATTTCCGGACATCCACGGAAGCGATCACAGCCGGAGTATGCCGATTGGGGCGGCCAGCGTAACAGACCAATGCAACGGAATCGGAAAAATAATATAATGGAGGCTGGTGTTTCTTCAGGCTACTTTCGACTACCAGCATTAAGGAATTGATACATGTTCAAGTTTCTCCCCAAGCCGCCAATCCCGGGTCTGTATCACGTGATCCTGATCTTCATCGTAATCTGGACGATTGTGGGTCTGCTGCTCACCTGGCTGAACAACGCGCATGTGAGTGAACTGGAACAAGCCGAGGAAAGCCAGCAGCAAGCGGCCATGTCTGAGCGATTCGAGCCGCGCACGGAAGCCTGACAGCTGCCGATCCGGTCTTTCGACATCAACAGAACGGGGTGAATTCGTCGCGTTCGCCAGCTACCGGTTCCCGGGCAGGGCCCTGCCAAGCAGTGCAAACAGGCCCTGCATCCCTTGTATCATCGCTCTTGCGCCCACCAGCAGGCCCAGCCGCACGCGGTCAGTCACAGACATTGCCCCGGCACGCTGCAAGATCCGGTTCTGCTGCCTGAACCAATGGTGATTCTCTGCCCAGGCAGCGGCGCGTCCGGAAATGCGGGTCAACAGCAGCAGCGCCAGAAACAGGAAAAGCAGGCCGGGAATGACAGGGAAAACCAGACCGATCAGCCCCAGTAGCAACAGACTGGCAATCACCAGACTGATGATCAATTTCCCGAAAAATGACAATACAGGGTTTACCATAATCAATCTCCTTGCCTCCTGCCCGATTGCAGTACGCGTCTGGAGACTGTCATGCATCTTCTGTGCCGTTATTCAAGCCACTGATAACGAATGACTTTTTCTGCATTTCCGAGCTTGTGCTCATCAACAGTTGGCGGAAAACCGCACTTATTGTGCATTCCTACGTATGGAAAGCAGCAAGCCGGCCGCTTCAAGAGGCACGAACAGAACTGGAGGCGATGACCTCGGAAAACGCCGCAAAGATTCGTGGATCCACTTTGGCACCAACTTCTCCGCGCAGAATTTCCATGGCCTCATCGTGGGACCGGGCCGATCGGTACGGGCGCGTTGTGGTCATCGCATCATAGCTGTCGATGACCAGCAGAATCCGGCAGCTCAGCGGAACCGAGCGACCCGCAAGCCCATCCGGATAACCGCTGCCGTCGAATGCCTCATGGTGATGCCGGACGATCAGGGCAACCTCCGCACGATTTGCCAGGGCCGTATCGCGTATAATTCTTTCTCCGTGGATGGAATGCGCCTTCATCTGCTCCCATTCATCAGGGGTCAGTCTCCCCCGTTTCAGGAGCACATCGTCGCGTACACCGATCTTGCCCACATCATGCAAATGACTGGCAATACGCAGGGATTCCCGGTCGGCTGCTGGCAACGAGAGAGCGTGCCCCATTTCAAGGGCAAGCACACCGGCCCGTTCACAGTGCCCCCGGGTATATTCATCACGCTCACACAGGGCCGTGAGGAGCGATTGATACAGATTCGGTTCGCCTACCATGGCAAAGACACGCCTTTTAAAAACCTATGCCCCAAGTGTACCCAGCACTCCATAAACTGTCACCTAATCCGTGTTCTGCCTCCACCAGCACGCAGCTGGCACACAGTCAGGTTCGGCTCAGGGTG
>PWQG01000101.1 GCA_003556835.1 Gammaproteobacteria bacterium | reverse complement strand
GCCCGGGCGCACCTTGAGCTGACACATCCACACCAGCTGCTTGCACGCATTTGCGACGACTATGTGCAACTCATTGACCGGCTGCTGTTCCTGGAGGATGCCTCAGGCGTTCGCTCGATAATCGCCGAAACGGCAAATACCAGCATTGATCTGGATCTGCCGGCCTTGCTCGCTGAACAAGCGGATGATGCTGCAGTGATCGGTGGGCGCTTCTCCAGCGCCTGTTATATTGATGGTGCCTGGCCGTGTGTGCTGTATCTGTTGTACAAATATTGCGAGATGCCGGAACAGGCACTCCTGGCGAACACCAACCTGGGCGGTGACAATGCTCATCGCGGCGCTGTGCTCGGAGTCTTGCTGGGGTTGGTGCAAGGCCACTCAATCGAGGCCTGGTATACCCGACTGCAAGCGCATGACTCGATTGAACGGGAGATCCAGTCGCTCTTGGAGCCCCAGGAAAAGTAAGAAAAAGGACAGAAAAGGGGACAGATTTATTTTACGGGAGAAAATAAATCTGTCCCCTTTTCTGTTGCCCCCTTTTTTCTTGCTCGCAACAGACGTAAACTCTGTTGATCCCGGCTGCCTTTCGCCGATCCGGACAATGACAATCACTCAAGAACCGGGGCATGGAAACACTCGACGCAGAAAAGCGATTCACGACTGGCCAGGTCATCATGGCCCAGGGGGAAGAGGGTGATTGTGCCTATTTCATCCAGGACGGCCGTGTGGCCATTCATGTCACCACAGCCAATGGTGAGCGCCTCGATATGGGCACGCGGGGTGAAGGCAGCCTGATCGGCGAGATGGCAATTGTCGACAATCAGCCACGCAGTGCCACCATCGTGGCCATGGAAGACTGTACCCTGCTGCGCATCTCCAAGGATGACTTCGCCCGGGGTGTGCAGGCCGCCAATCCAATCGTGACCCTGATCAGTCAGGTCATCCTTGCCCGCTATCGGGACGTGTTGAGTCGCTCCGAGACGCTGGGTGAATACGGCCCGGTCGGCCTGCTGGAAGAGCAGGAGCGTGAGTACGCGATGCAAAGCCGCATTGGCGATGCCATTCGCATGGCCAATGAATTCAAGCAGGCAATTGCTGCCGGTCAATTGTTTCTGGAATACCAGCCCATGCTGGACCTGAAATCCGGAAATGTCGTGGGTATGGAAGCCCTGATGCGCTGGCAGCACCCGGACCGAGGACGTATATCCCCGGCAGAGTTCATTCCCATGGCCGAAGACAGTGGCCTGATCGTGGAAGCGACAAGATGGGCGATGCGCGAGGCATGCAGTGCGCTGGCGCGCGTCGATGCGGCCCTGCCCGGGATCGGGCCGGAGCTGTTTGTCAGCATCAATATTTCCGCCCCCGACTTCGAGGACGAGCATTTCTTTGAGCGTTTCCATGAAATCCTGCAGCAGATGCAGACCGATCCGAAGCGCATCCACCTGGAGATCATCGAGCGGGTGTTGATCCGTCAGCTTAGTGACGTCCGACTGCTTCTCGACCGCTTCCGCGAAATCGGCACCTCGATCGCCATCGATGATTTTGGGACCGGCTACTCTTCCCTGAGCTACCTGCATCGCTATCCGATTGACATACTCAAGGTGGATCAGAGTTTCATCCGCGACATGACCGATGATGAAACCTCCATGCGCCTGGTGCGCTCCATCCTGACCCTGGGCGAGAACATGGGCATGAAGATCGTCGCCGAGGGTGTGGAAACCGCCGCCCAGGCGGAGATCCTGCGCGACCTCGACTGCGACCTCGCCCAGGGTTTCCACTTCGCCCGTCCCATGGGAGAAACCGCCCTGATCGAATACCTGAAAATCGGGCGCAATGACTGATTTTCTCATGGACGTGGCGGGGGCGATTGCCAGCAGTGGCCTCAATGACCTTGCCACCGGTTGGCTGCGCACGGTGCCTGGCCTGCCTCCCATTCTCCAGACCCTGCATCTGCTCGCGGTTGCCGTGATGATGGGAACCATTGTCTTGATGAACCTGCGTGGCCTGGGTCTGGCAGTGCCTTCGCAATTGCCCCTGGAGATGCGCCGGCGGCTTTTACCCTGGTGGTATTCGGCATTGGTGATGTTGCCACTCAGCGCTCTGCCATTCTTTCTCGCGCGCCCCCATCGCTACCTGCTCAATCCGGTTTTCCAGATCAAGATGGGGCTGTTACTGCTGGCCCTTGTGTTCAGTGTGCTGTTCCTCCGACAGTTTGCTCGTAGCGGAGCCTCGGCCTGGCGATTACGCCTGCTGGCACTGGCCTCTCTCGTGCTCTGGCTCACACTGCCACTGGCCGGGCGTTGGATCGCCTATTCCGATTACCTGTTCTGGCCGGGCTGAGCGCGATGATCACGGTACCATTCCATGAATTCTGGTTGCAGATTGAATACCTTGAAATTGCCATGCATATCGGGGGTACCTGGTGGTTCCCGCTATTGCACTCCCTGCACGTGCTCAGTGTCTGCCTGATGTTCGGTATGCTGTTCATGGTGGATCTGCGATTGATGGGCCTGGCTGCCACCTCGCATACAGTCCCCTGCCTCAGCCGGGAGCTGTTGCCGTGGACCGTGGCCGCGTTCCTGGTGGCCAGCGCAACCGGCGTGGCCCTGTTCATCACCCGTGCGGCTTCGCATGTGCAGAACATCGCTTTTCAGTGGAAAATGCTATTGCTCTTGCTGGCCGGTATGAATATGCTCATTTTTCATCGGCGTATTGTGCACAAGGTCAAACAGTTGGACGCGGCGAGGATGCCTTTGTCAGCGAGGTTGACCGGAGCCATCTCATTGCTCTGCTGGGCCGGGGTCATCCTGGCCGGACGCTGGATCGGACACATTTTCGGATAATCAGAACAACAAGAGGAGAGGGAAGCGTGGGAGAAGCCTATATTGTTGCCGCCGTGCGAACGGCAGCGGGCCGCAGGAACGGCCGATTGAGTCAGGTGCACCCGATTGATCTGGGGGCCGCCGTGGTGGATGAGTTGCTGGACCGCAGCCGGGTGCCGAATACGGCGGTGGACGATGTGATTTTCGGTTGTGTCAGCCAGATCGGGGCGCAGAGTGTGAATATCGCTCGCAATGTGTCCTTATCCTCGCGTCTGGATATTTCCGTTCCCGGTGTCACCGTGGACCGGCAATGCGGTTCATCCCTGCAGGCGATCCATTTTGGTGCCCAGGCGGTCATGTCCGGCACGCAGGACCTGATCATTTGTGGTGGCGTGGAAAGCATGAGCCAGATTCCGATCTACTCCAATGTCAACGATGGTGCCAAGGCCGGCCGCGGTTATCCCAAGGGCGAACGTATGGAAGAGCGATGGCCCGGTATCGAATTCAGCCAGTTCACTGGCGCGGAATTGCTGGCCCGTAAATACGACATCAGCCGGCAGGAACTGGACAAATTTGCCCTGCTCAGTCACCAGCGCGCTGCTGCCGCCATCCGGGAAGGTCATTTCCGTGACGAGATCGTACCCTATGAAGTGCAACTCGAAGATGGCAGCATGGAAACTTTCGAGCAGGACGAAGGGGTGCGTTTCGATGCCAGCCTCG
>PWQG01000026.1 GCA_003556835.1 Gammaproteobacteria bacterium | reverse complement strand
TGTCGGGACCACGCGCCGGTTGCTGTGTTGCGTGAAATGCGTGATACTCGGGACGAATCGGGTTATCCCAAGGGGCTCTGGCAACAGATGGTGGAGTTGGGCTGGGCCGGCATGGCCATTCCTGAGGCCTATGGCGGTTTCGAATTCGGTTACGGCGGACTTGGTCTTGTACTGGAGGAAACCGGGCGGAGCCTGGTGCCTTCGCCCTTGGTGGCGACGGTCCTGCTCGGCGCCACGGTCATCACCCTGGGCGGAAGTGAGGTACAGAAGCAGGAGATCCTGCCGGCTGTGGCGAGTGGGGAGCTGACCCTGGCACCGGCACTGGAAGAGTCGCCTTTCCACCAGCCCGAACGAGTTGCCTGTACCGCGCGTCGATCGGGTGATACCTGGATACTAAACGGCGAAAAGCAGTTTGTCCTGGATGGTCATGGTGCGGACCGGCTGATAGTGGTCTGTCGTACCTCCGGTGAGCCCGGTGACGAAGAGGGGCTCACATTGTTCCTGGTGAAACCCGATACGCCAGGTATTTCGGTGCAGCGTAACTGGATGGTCGACAGCCGTAATGCCGCCATGATCCGATTTGATGACGCCGCCGTGCCGACTGATGCGGTCATTGGTCTGGTCGATCAGGGCTGGCCGGTGCTGGAGCAGACCCTGGATATCGGCCGTATCGGCCTGTCCGCGGAAATGCTCGGTGGTATCCAGGAAGTCTTCGAACGCACGATAGAATACATGAAGGAGCGCAAGCAGTTCGGCGTGCAGATCGGTGCATTCCAGGCCCTCCAGCACCGGGCTGCGATCATGTATAGCGAGATCGAGCTGTGCCGCTCTCTGGTTCGCAAGGCCCTGGCCGAGCTCGACGGCGAGCGCCGCGGGATTCCGGTGCTGGCCAGCGCCTGCAAGGCAAAGCTATCTGAAGTTTACCAGCTGATCAGTAATGAAGGCGTGCAATTGCATGGCGGCATCGGCATGACCGATGAATTCGACATCGGCTTCTACCTCAAGCGAGCCCGTGTCGCCCAGCAGACCCTGGGCGACGCCGCCTACCACCGCGACCGCTACGCCCGCCTGAACAACTACTAGAAAAAGGAAAAAGGGGACAAAAGGAAAAAGGGGACAGATCTATTTTTGGTCTGTGGTTCTGTACTTTGTAGCCCGAGGCGCGCTGCTGTATATTTCCTGCAGAACGCGCCTGCGGCGCTGATTGTTCTGCAGGAGATATACTGCATCACGCCTCTGACTGTGGTGCTTGTTCCCCAGACCAAAAATAGATCTGTCCCCTTTTTCCGCCCCCTTTTACATGCGGGAGCGGGTCAGGATGATATCGGCATTGCGCCAGATGGAGTCGAACTGGCGTTGTACGAGCGTGGCTTCCTGGTCTTTGCCCTGGGCTTCCAGAGCCTGAATCAGGCCGAAGGTGGACCAACCGTTGCGGTGGTTCCAGGCCAGATCATCCCGGTAGACCGCTTCAGCCTTGGCGGCTTGTCCGGCTTCCAGCAAGGCAGCGCCCAGGTAATGTCGGGCTGGCTGTTGCCAGTCCGGTGGCTCCATGTAACTGATCTGGTCTTCGAGCTCCACGGCCCGTTGGAAAGAGTTCACGGCCATTTCCAGGTGGCCCTGCGCCTGATGGATCTGGCCCTCGAGTGAGTGGACGGCAATCTGCAGAACATGCGAAGCGGGCGTCGGGCTGACACCGAGCACATCAACATCCTCGCGACTCTGCTGGCGCCGCAGCTCCACCAGCGCCGCCTGCGCTTCCCCGACCTGGTCGGTATTGGCATAAGCACTGCCGATCACATACTGCCACATGCCATCCAGATAGGGTGTGCCGGTATGACTCTGTTCCGCCACCAGCAGCTTGTCCCACTTGCCGAAAGCCTTGTCCACCAGCCAGGCACTGACCACACGCTTTTGCGCACGGCCCTGTCGGGCCATTTCCGGACTCACGGTCAAGGCGCCACGTTCCGCTGCCTCGATGGCGATGTCATAGTTTCCCTGCAGGAAACCCGCATAGCGCACAAAATCAAGGGCGTGCATGGCGTGGCCACGGTGGGAGAGGTTGTAGGTGCCGATCATCGGCAGCTGCATATCACCCCAGATCTCGGCGAACTGCTCATCGACGATCTGTGAGCGCTGGTTCATGTAGATTGCCCGTTCATAGTCGCCGGTCCGCAGGTAGATGTGGCCCGGCATGTGTACCATGTGTCCCACGATGGGCGAGGTGTTCTCCAGGCGATGGGCTGACACCAATGCCCGGCCCGGCTCCATGGAGGACTCCATCATGTGGATGTACATGTGGTTGGCGCCGGGGTGGTGCGGCTCCACCCGGATCGCCTGCTCCAGGGCGTCGGTGGCGACGAGGGTGCCCGGCTTGGCGCTGCCGTCCCGTTCCCAGTAGTCCCAGCGACTGATGAACATGTAGGCCGAGGCGAACATGGTGGCAATCTCCGGATCGTCCGGGTATTGCTGATGCAGATGTCCCATGGCCTGCATATAGGCCTGGTCCCGTTCATCCGCATCGGGAATGCTCTCCGCGTCATAGAGTACATGCAGGGCGCGGATCATGGCCTGTTCCTTCTCCGGCGCATGATCGATCAGGCTCATGGCCCTCTCGATGGCTTCCAGGCCGACGCCATTCGGGTCATCCGGCAGGTTCGAGTAACGGCTGTTGGGATTGGGGCCGATGGCGAATGCCTTGCCGAAGTGGATCATGGGGTTGTCCGGATCGTGCCGTGCGGCCTCCTGGAATGAGGCGATGGCCTCCGGAAAGTAGAAACCCCAGGTCAGGCGCAGACCCTGGTCGAAGAAAGCCTGGGCGGTATCGGAGTCGGTGAAGATCGGACGACTGTAGTCACCGGTGCCGGGCACCATCACGGCCAGCGCTTCCTCGTCGGCGATCGCTGACGCCGTGGTCAGCAGCGGAGCCGGGGCCAGCAGAGCCAGCATCAGCAGCTGCCGCTTCATCGTGGATCGGAACATGTGCAGGTACTCCTCGCAGATCTTTGTGAATGCATTCATTTCAGACCCGTTTTTCTATCACATGGCCGCCAGAAGTACCAGCTGTTGCCGGACCTGATTGCCGGAAAGCTGATCTGCATCAGGGATGCAATTTCCGGCCGGGGCGCATACCATTGGCGGCGGTTGATTGGAAATGCAGGAAAGGACTGGCCACTGCGCCGGGTCTTGTCTGCGTTGAAACCGTATAAGCAGAATCCCTGAAGGTCGATTGATGATATTGATGGTGCTGGCCGTACTGTTCCTGGCCCTGGTGTTTTTCCCGCAGTTCTGGGTCAAACACATCATGCGCAAACACCACCGGGAGGACCCGTCCATCCCGGGTACCGGCGGTGAATTGGCCCTGCATCTGGTCGAGCGCTTCAATCTCGATGGCATTCGCGTCGAGCAGACCGAAGAAGGCCGGGACCATTTTGATCCCAACGACCAGGCCGTGCGCCTGAGCCCCAGCAACTTCAATGGTCGCTCGCTGACTGCTGTGGCCGTGGCAGCCCATGAAGTGGGCCATGCCATCCAGTTTCACCGCAAGG
>PWQG01000023.1 GCA_003556835.1 Gammaproteobacteria bacterium | reverse complement strand
TGCGTGATCTTGTGCCCTCGATGAAATACTCCAGCGCAACCCCGCGGCTCAGGATCAGGGCGACATACTGATTGAAGACGGCGGCATACAGCGGTTGTGAACGAAACGAGCGACGCAGGAAAAACGCGCCGCCACGGCGCAGCAGGCCAGTGGCAGGAACACCCAGCGCAGCCGACGGAAGATCAGGCCCAGGGCAATGACTATGAAAGCAAACACACCGATGCTGAAGGTGGCCAGATCACTCTGCACGAAGGTCACCAGATCATCGGCGATCATGGGCGCACCGCCCAGGTGCAGCTCAGCCTGATCACGATAGCCATCGAGAATGCCGCGGATCGTGGCAATATCCTGATGACGCAGCTCAGCTGCCCGGTCGCTGTATTCATCGAACTCGCGGCTGACCGATGCCAGCTCACTCCGCTCATCCGCGCTCAGGCCCTCGCCTTCCCGCTTGGCCCGCAGCTCCGTGCGCCGGTTGACCAGGTCGTAATACTGTTGATCATAGAAAAAGTTGACCAGCAGGGCAGCGGTCTCGCCATCAGGGCTGACAATGGCGTTGCTGAACACGGGACTGGTACGGATTTCTTCCCGCGCAGCCTCCAGGTCCACGTCCTCGTCCATCACGGTCTGGTAGTCTTCGGATATCCCGGTCAATGGTGTATTACCAAACACCGGCACGTCCAGCAGGCTATCTACCGATGCCACCCGCTCCAGACTCTCCAGCTCCTCGCCGAGCTGTGCCATGAGTCCGATGGATTCGCGGCTGAACAGCGGCGCCTGCGGCGAGAAGGAAACCAGCACCGCATCACTCATGCCATAGCGCTGACTGATTTCACGGGAATATTCCAGCTCGGGGTCACCATCCATCATCAGTGAATCGGCCGAAACATCCAGCTTGAAGTACTGGGTGAACCAGGCAGACACGACCAACAGGGCTGCCAGGAAGATGATGACAAGCCAGGGACGATCGAAGACCAGTGCACAATACAGATGTCTGAGACGGGAGCGCATACTGCGGCATCCTTAATGGATAATGCGTCGAACTATACCGTTTTGCGCCGCTGCTTGATAGTCCGCCATCAGTGCCGGAAGGCTTTGCGAGCGCCCGGTGAACCACGCCGAAGCAACTTCAAGGGACAGCGGTGAGGGGCCAGCCAAGCAGCAGCACCGTGAGGGCCGTGGCGGCCACCACCAGGTTCATTGGAATGCCCGCGCGCAGGAAATCGGTAAAGCGGTAACCACCGGGACCGTAGACCATGAGATTGGTCTGGTATCCGAGTGGTGTGGCGAAACTGGCCGAGGCGGCCATCATGATGGCCAACATGAACGGCTCGGGATTCAATCCGGCCGCCAGCGTCAGCGCCAGCACCAGGGGTACCATCAGGATGGCAGCGGCATTGTTGGTGATGGTTTCGGTGAGCAGGGACACCGTGAAATAGGTCAGCACCAGCAACAACCACGGGCGTCCACCGCTGAGCGCCACGGCATTTTCGGCAAGCATCGCAGCCAGCCCCGTTTTCTCCATTGCCGCACCCAGTGCAAACGATGCAGCAATGGTGAGAATCACGGTCAAGTCCAGGCTTTTTTCCGCCTGGCTGACGGACAGACAACCGGTGAGCAACATCAGCCCACCGGCCATCAGGGCTGCGTTCATCATGCTGATCAGGCCCAGGCCGGCGGCCGCGACCAGGGTCAGGAGTATGCCCCAGGCCAGCAGGGCTTTGTCATGCCTGGGCCTTTCGGTGTCCAGATCATTCACCACCAGAAAGTCACGATTGTACTTCTGTCGGCTGACAAAGGCTGGCCGCGCTTCCAGCAGCAGCGTGTCACCCGGCTTGAGAATGATGTTACCCAGATTGCCTTCGATACGCTGCCCGTTGCGCGCCGAGGCCAGCACCACGGCGCCATAACGATCACGGAAGCGGGAGCTGCGCACGGTCTCGCCCACTGCGGAGCAGGACTGGGACACCACCACTTCCACCAGACGGCGCTCGGCCCGGGGCTGCAGAAAACTGCTGGGTTCACCCTTGCGGCGGACCGAGGCCACAATGCCATTGATGCGCAGCAGATCGGAAACCGCATCGGTTTCCCCCGCAAAGACCAGACGATCATCCCCCAACAGCTTCTCTTCCGAAGGCGCAGCCGCCACCACCGTTTTGTCACGGATGATTTCTACCAGGTACAGGCGCGACAAGTCACGCAGGCCGGCCTCCTCGACCGTCATGCCCACCAGGGGGCCGTCCGGATCGATGGCCACCTCGACGGTGAATTCGCGCATATTGTCAAAGGGACGCTTCTCATCACGGTCAGGAATCAGGCGCGGCAGCACCAGCAACATGAACAGGCCGCCAACAATGGCGACCGGCAGGCCAACAGCCGTGATGGAAAAGATGTGGAAACTGTCATCGCCAGTCAACACTTCATACTGCCCGGCCACCACCAGGTTGGTGCTGGTACCGATCAGGGTGAGCGTACCACCCAGGATGGCGCCATAACTCAGCGGCATCATCAATCGGGATACCGGAATTCCGGTGCGCCGCGACCAGGCGTTGACGGCCGGAATCATGGTGGCCACCACCGGGGTGTTATTGAGGAAAGCACTGAGGGGCATGACCGGCAGGAAAAGGCGAAACATGGCGCCCCGCTGGGACGTGGGCCGACCCAGCCAGCGATTGACCAGCAGATCAATTCCACCCGAGGCATGCAGACCGGCTGCCACCACAAACATGGCAGCTACCGTGATCAGACCCGGATTGGAGAAACCGGCCAGGGCCTCAGCTGCGGTCAGCACGCCAGTGGCACTGAGCACGGTCAAGGCGGCCAGCAATACAATATGCGGGCTGAGCCGGGTAAGCACCAGGGTCAATATCGAGCCGACGGTGAGTGTCAAGGTCAGCCATGCCTGCCAGTCCATATACACCTCTTATTCCAGAGGCAGGCAGTATAACGCAGGCAACTTATTCCATATAAGAATAAATAATCATATGTTAATTCTTATATGGAATATCGCTTCACCGGGCCAGTGTTCCGTCCCGGTAGTCACGCAGTGCCTGCTCGATCTCATCGCTGGAGTTCATCACGAAGGGGCCGTACTGGACAATCGGCTCACCGATCGGCTTGCCGCTGAGCAGCACCAGCCGCGCTGGCGTCCCACTTTCAATCAACAATCGTTCACCAGCGTTGAGCCGGGCCAGGCGTCCCTTCTCCAGACGGGTCTGCTTCTCACCGACACGGACACGGCCCTCGTATACATACAACAGAGTGGTATGTTCACCCGGTACCTCAAGATCCAGGCGCGCCCCTTCGTCCATATGCACATCCAGGTATGAGGCTTCGGTGCTGTCCCGACTAACTGCTCCTGCCAGGGATTGCCCGCTGCCACGCAGCGATCCGGCTATGGCCAGCACTTCCACTCCCGGCAACTGGTATCGGGGGATTTCACCACTGCTGATGTCCCGGTAGTCGGGAGACTGCATCTTCTCTGCCGCCGGCAGGTTGAGCCAGACCTGGAAGCCGCGCATCCGGCCCTCTTTCTGCCTGGGCATTTCCGAGTGGATGATGCCGGCACCCGCCGTCATCCATTGTACGTCACCGTTTTTCAGTTCGCCGACATTGCCCATATGGTCCTGGTGCTCCATATGCCCTTCCAGCATATAGGTGATGGTCTCGAAGCCACGGTGCGGATGCGAGGGAAACCCGCCGATGTAATCGGCAGCCTCGTCCGAGCCGAACTCGTCCATCATCAACCAGGGATCAAAGCGCGCGGCATTACCACCACCTCCGAACACACGGGTCAGGCGTACACCGTCACCATCCGATGCCGGACGCCCGATGATGATTTCCTCGATTTCACGGGTCTGCATTGCTCACCTCGCAATAGTAATCTGATTGATGAGACATAGAATAAACCGTATTATTGAATGGATTGCTGCATTATTTCACGAATATGTAGCGAGTCAGTCGATCAATCCCAGTCAGTGGGTAGTATAAAGAGAGAGCTGCATGCGTGCTCCGCGAATCACCCTGGAACAGTGGGCCGCCTTGAAGGCCGTGGTGGAAGAAGGGTCTTTTGCCCTCGCCGCCGAAGCGCTGAACAAGAGCCAGTCCAGCATCAGTTATGCCATTTCCCGACTCAATGAACAACTGCCCACGCCAGTGCTGGAAATCCAGGGGCGCAAGGCAGAACTGACCGAGGAAGGCAAGGTGCTGTATCGGCGCGCCGTGCAACTGCTGCGTCAGGCCGAGGAAACCGAGGATACCGCCGGCCTGCTGGCCCAGGGCATCGAGCCTGAAGTGGTGCTCGCGGTCGAATCGCTGCTGAACATCAACATCCTGCTGCCGGTCTTCCGCCGCTTTTCAGCACAATACCCCCAGACCGGAATACGGCTGCTGGAAACCACACTGTCCGGCACCGAAGAGGCACTGCTGGAGAAAAAAGCGGACATTGTGATCGGCACCAAGGTGCCGGTCGGCTTCCTCGGCGCCCCCATCACCTCCATCGAAATGATCCCGGTGGCCAGTCCGTCGCACCCTCTGTTGCAGGAAGCCGACAGCGGCGGCATCAATGAATGGGAGTTGCGCAGTCAGCGCCAGATCGTTTTGCGGGACAGCGGCTACCGGCGCGAACAGGACGCCGGCTGGCTGGGTGCGGAACAACGCTGGACCGTGAGCCACTTCTCCAGCAGCATCCAGCTGTTGAAAACCGGCCTGGCCTTTGCGTTCCTGCCGCGCAACTGGGTGGCCGGGGAACTGGAACGGGGCGAGTTGACGGAACTGCCATTGGTCATGGGCGGCAACCGGATCATTCCCCTCTACCTGATCATGGCCTCCTCCGAAGCCAGCGGGCCGGCCACGCGTGCCATGGCCGACCTGATCCGGGAGCTTATTGGCGACGTCGATCCATGATCCGGTCCATCAGGCCCCAGTGTCCCGGCAGCAGATCCATGCCCGGGGTGGCGCCCCCGTCAAAGCGCATATAGTGGCGCTCGGCATTAGTGTAGGGCTCCCATTGCGGCAGGGCATCCCCATTGGGGTTACCGTTGCGAGCGAAGTTCACCCAGTAGTCCGACATCAGATCCGCCAGCTCAATATCCACTTCTCGCGCGCCACCCTGCAACAGGTGCGCGTTATTGAAGGCATAGGCAATCTCGGCGGCATGGTAGGCCCCCAGGGCATCGGATGAAGGGCCCGGCGGATGATGGCTGAAGTAATACAGCCAGGCCGGTTGATCGACAAAGCGGTTCAGGTTGGCCCAGGTCACCATATTCCAGCCGAAGGCCATATCGCGATAGGCATCCAGGGTGGACTGACGCGGATCATCGGCCGGGTAGACTTCGAGAAAATCCTCCGCCAGTGAACCATATTGCGATCGGATCCGCTCCTCATAAGCCTGCGCCGTATCCGGAGCATTGGCTGCAGCTCCCAGGGTGGTGCCTTCGTCCTTGTTGAATCCCAGCAATACGGGAACCGGATTCTGACGGCCTGCAACAAACTGTGCATAGGGTTGCTCGGGCAGTACCCAGCCATCCACGATGCCGTCGGTGTTGAAGCCGGCTTGCATGGCGGCTTCGTGCAGCGCCTGTGCCGGCATGGCGCGCAGCTCACGCAGCGAATCCGCACCCAAGGCTTGGGCCAGTTGCTCACCGGACGAAGCGGCAGAAGGCCCGGCAGCAGTCTGCCTGTCAAGCTCGCGGCGCGGGTCCAGTCGCGCGCCACTCTGCGCGATGACCTTGTCGAACAATCCTGCGGCCAGGGGGCTGGCAGTGAGCAAATGCACACTCCAGGCACCGGCTGACTCGCCGAAAATGGTGACATTGTCGGGATCACCGCCGAAGGCACGGATATTGTCCTGCACCCAATTCAGGGCCTGGATCTGATCCAGAATGCCGTAATTGCCCGCCGCAAAATTTTCAGATTCAGCAATCAGCTCCGGGTGGGCAAAGTAACCCAGTGGACCGAGCCGGTAGTTAATGGTCACCAGCACCACGTCCTTTTCGGCCAGCCGATGTCCATCGTAGACATCAATCGCACCTGAACCACGGGTCAGCGCCCCACCATGAATCCAGACCATGACTGGCAGATCGTCACCTGACTCCCCGCCTGTCCAGACATTGAGGTAGAGACAATCTTCACTGCTGATGCGTGCCGGGCGATAAAAGAAGGAGTTCTCCGGATACGGGGACTGAATGCAGTTGGGCCCAAAGCTGTCCGCTTCGCGCCCGCCCTCCCAGCTCGGTGCTGGTCCCGGCGGCTGCCAGCGACGTTCTCCGGTCGGTGGTTCGGCGAAAGGTATTCCCTTGAAGCTGTGTACCGCTTCAGATGCCGTTCCCAGCAGTTTCCCCTGGGGCGTGTCCAGCTCCACGGTCTGGGCAGTGGCAAGCGCGGCTCCACAACACAGCATCAGTCCCGCAGCCCATTGCAGCCCGAATCGATGGTTCATGGTCAATCTCCTTTGTTGGCCAGCAAAGCAAATCGGGGGCAGCCAAAAGGCCGCCCCCGATCAATCCACTTTCCAGAGACTCAGAGTCCCGGGAAGATGTCAGTGATGCCGGCGATGTCCAGCAACATGAAAATCACCAACAGGAACAATACGGTTTCCAGCAGGCCCTCACCAACCGGCAATTCATCGATCTGGCCGTGCAGTGTCGCCAATTCGGATGCACTCAGGGCAGCAATCCGTTCGCTGGCTGCGTCCGCGTCCACGCCACGCGCCATCAGTTGCTGCCGGACCTCGTCACGTGCCAGGAAGGTCTGCACGTCAGCTCGCTGCTGCTGCACCTGGTTACTGGCCAGCAGATCGGCGGTGCCGACCATGTCCGCGGAAGCCTGGCTATGCCAACCGAAGGCCATCAGCAGGAACAGCGCCAGCGAGTGAATCAGGGGGGATCGTAAAAGTGCGATTTTCATAATGTCTCTCCATTTACCTTACGTGAGTGTACTTCATGGTGCCGGCCAGGCCGGGACTCCCTGTCAATTCCCACGCCGCATTACAGCGAGCGCAGAAAAATCATCAATGCCTGTTGCTGATCCGAATCCAGACTGCGATAGACCGGCGGCATCAACGAACCATCCACCGTTTCCATGTTTACCACATCATCCTTGAAGTAGGTGGTCCACAAACGACCATCCTCGCTGAGTATCTGGATGCTCGTGTCGGTTTCATTGCGGAAACGGCCCACAAGCTCGCGACCATCATCCAGTTGCAGACGCTTGATCTCATACCCGTCCGTCAGATAATCATCGGGAAACACCAATACCTGACGCAAACGCTCGGCACTGAGCCGGTCACTGACACCATCCAGGGCTGGCCCCACAACACCGCCCTGCTCGCGATAACTATGACAACTGATACATCCAGCCACTTCAGTAAATACCCGTCGCCCCTCATTGATCACAGGGTCACCCTGGTCAATATCGGCCAAGGTATCATCATCCAATCCGGTTCCTCCCTGAAGCACCCGCACATAACCGGCCAGGTCCAGGATTTCCTCCTCGTTGAAAGAGGTGCCATAGGCCACCATACCCGTGCCGGCACGCCCATCCCGAATCACGGCAATCAGCGCGTCATCACTGAGATCCCTGGCCTGCTGATCGACCAGGGACTTGCCCATGGTCTCGCCTTCACCCAGTTGTCCATGGCAGACCACACAGAAATCATTGTAGATCACACCACCCTCGGCCGGTCCGGCCTGGAGCTGTGCAGCCCACAGCCCGGCCATGGCAATACAGGCGGTCATTATTTGTCGGTATCGGAACATCACTCGCAATTACTCCCCACCCACCAGTTCGAACAGGATATAGGTAGCCGGCGTCTGGCCACTACCCACACCATCACGGGTTACCGGATGTCGCCAGCCTGAAGCCACACCGATGTACTGCCTGCCATCTATAGTGAAGCTGGTGGGCGGTGCGTAGATGCCACTGCCGGTCTGGAACTGCCACAACACCTCGCCGGTCTCATCATTGAAGGCCCGCAGATAGCCGTCCGGGGAACCGGCAAACACCAGGCCTCCGCCGGTGGTCAGGGTACCGGCCCAGGTCGGACCACCCGGGGTTTCGAACTGCCAGGCAATCTCACGGCTTTCCAGGTCAAAGGCCACCACATAGCCGGCTGCCTCATCCTCGAAAATGGGAATACCGCCCAGATCCATGGTGCCGGGCCGACCCGGTCGATCCGCACGCACGAACCGGGTACCGCGTTCATGAGTAGGAATATAGATCATGCCGGTATCCGGGCTGTAGGAAGCCGGAGGCCAGTTCTTGCCCCCGTAGAGCCCGGGGAATACCACTGTATCAGCCGGATCATACAATTCCGGCTTCAGGGTTGGCACGCCACGCTCATCACGGTAGGCCCAGTTCACCTTGGTGTACTCCTCGGCCCAGAGGAATTCGCCATTCTCCCGGTCAAGCGCATAGACATGTCCGTTGCGCCCCACGTGAACGATCATCTTGCGCATCTCACCCTCGTGGGGAAGGTCGATGATCATCGGCTCACTGGTGGCATCATGATCGAATTCATCACGCGGCGACTCCTGGAAATGCCAGACCAACTCGCCGCTGTCGGCATCCAGGGCCACCACCGAGTTGGCATAGAGGTTGTCACCACGACGCACTTCATTGTTCAGGTCCGGCCAGGGATTACCGGTGCCCCAGTAGATCAGATCCAGCTCGGGATCATAGGTGCCGGTGACCCATGTCGGCGCACCACCGGTCTTCCAGGAATCTCCCTCCCAGGTCTCATTGCCCGGCTCTCCCTCTTCCGGGATGGTGTAGAAACGCCAGACGTGTTCGCCGGTATGGACGTTGTAGGCATCAATGAAACCGCGGATGCCGAATTCACCACCGCCCACTCCAATCAAGGCGAGATCCTTGACGATCAGTGGCGCCGCAGTGATCGAAAAGGATGCACGGTGGTCTGCCACCTGCGTATCCCAGAGCTGCAAGCCGCTTTCAGCATCAAAGGCCATCAAGCGGGCGTCGAGGGTGCCCCAGATCACCATGTCGTCGTACAGTGCCACACCACGATTGTGCGGGCCACAGCACAGATCCACACTGCTGAAGTCATGATCGTAACGCCAGAGGGTTTCCCCGGTCAGCGGATCCACCACAATCAGGTGACTGTTGGCTGTGGTGAGGTACATGCGCCCGTCATGTACAGCCGCACTGACCTGCATGGCTCCACCGGTGATGCCGACCTGATGCAACCATTTGGGTGCCAGGCGCTCGACATTGTCACGATTGATGTTGTCGTCCGGCATATAACGCCAGGCGCCGTAGTTCTTGCCATAGTGGATCCAGCGGTCGGAGTGCTGCTGGGCATTCTCCAGCATTTCCGTGGTCACCGGAGCAGCCAGTGCAGTACCGGCCAGAAAGGAAAGGCCAACCATAGCGCTGGCCAGCAGT
This sequence comes from Gammaproteobacteria bacterium, assembly GCA_003556835.1. Lineage (GTDB taxonomy): Bacteria > Pseudomonadota > Gammaproteobacteria > Pseudomonadales > Pseudohongiellaceae > PWQG01. The sequence goes on along the minus strand of PWQG01000023.1, from coordinate 4,237 downwards.
GAGCGAATTCTCGACATGGGTCATCCTGATTGATTCTTGTTCATCCTGACGCAGTGCAGCCAGCGTCACCCAACAGCTGGCATTAACCTACAAACACCTTGGGGCTGTCAATCGACAATGCCGGGCCACTGCCTTGCAGGCCCGACGGGCTCCACGCATAATGGAATCATCCAGAGGCGCCCGAGGAGGTCCAAAATGCCAGGCAAGATACTGTTTTCCCTGTTGCTCTCCACCCTGCTTGCAACGGCACCGGTCGCTGCCGACACCCGTGCCTTCGTTGGCGCCACGATCATCGACGGCACGGCCATTGACGAAGGCGGCAGCACCATGACCGAAGACGCCGTGGTGCTGGTCCGTGACGGCCGCATTGTTGCGGTCGGCAGTCGGAGCGAAGTCGAGATCCCCGGCGATGCCGAGCGCATAGACCTGACCGGCCGCTACCTCATCCCCGGGCTGATCAATGCCCACGCCCATGTCGGCGATGTACGCGGACTCGAATCCGGCCACTACAGTGAGGACAATGTGCTGCGTCAGCTTGGACTGTACGCCCGCTATGGAATCACCACGGCGGTCAGTCTGGGTGGCGATGAAGACGAAGCCTTCGTCATCCGCGACGCACAGGAGCGCAGCGACCTCGATCACGCCCGAATCTTTGTCGCCGGGCCGGTGCTCAATCCGGGCTCCCCCGAAGCCGCGCGCATAGCGGTGGACCGGGTGGCCGACATGAATCCGGATTACATCAAGATCCGGGTGGATGATTTCCTGGGGCGAGGACAGAAAATGGCGCCAGAGGTGTACGAGGCGATTGCCGTTCGCTCAATGGAGCATGACATCCCCCTGGCCGTGCACATTTTCTACCTGGAGGACGCCCGCGCCCTGCTCGAGCTCAATGCCGACCTGATCGCGCACAGCATCCGCGACCAGCATGTGGACCAGGCCCTGATCGACCAGATGCTGGCGCGGGACGTCTGCTTCAATCCGACCCTGACCCGGGAGCTGTCGACCTTTGTTTATGCGGAAGAGCCCGATTTCTTTTCCGACCCCTTTTTCCGGCGTGAGGTTGATGATGCCGTGATCGAGACCCTGCTCGAGCCGGATCGGCAGCGCGCCATGCAGGAAAGTCCGATGGCCGAAGGCTTCAGGGCGGCACTGCCGATCGCAAGGGCCAACCTGAAGTTATTGTCCGATGCCGGCGTGGGCGTGGCCATGGGCACGGATAGCGGGGTTGCCGGGCGCTTCCAGGGCTATTTCGAGCATCTGGAGATGGAAATGATGGCAGAGGCCGGCCTTACACCGGCGGAAATCCTGTATTCAGCCACGGGCGGGGCCGCACGCTGCATGGGCCTGGAAGACCTCGGCACCCTGGAAGCCGGCCATTGGGCCGACATGGTGATCCTGCGCGAAAATCCGCTGGACGATATTCGCAACACCCGTAGCATCGAACAGGTGCGTATCGCCGGAAACCGTGTGCCGGACGCCGATTGAATCGATGAGCGGCGCTTCCTGAGGTTGGCGCACACTGCCTTTACCGCCTGGGATGCTGCGGATGGCGGATTTGCCCGCTAGCGCCCGCTGTTGCGATAGAGCACCACATCTGCCGTGGCCATGCCGGCCGCGACAATGTCTTGGTAGCCGTTGCCGGTCAGATCGGCAATGGCCAGGCCGGAGACCGCGACGGAGTCATCCAGCAACTGTGTATTCCAGCTCCTGCTCTCCGGATCATAGCGATAGATGTTCAGGCGGTAGGGCGCCCCCCGCCCCCCGGCAATGATCTCGTCGTAGCCATCATTGTTCAGGTCCGCCACGACAATGGCGTGACCGCTGCTCAGGCCTTCATCAATGACTTCCCTTTGCCAGGGTTCACCGCCATCCGATCCAGGCCGATACACCACGACATTGTTGCCGTGCCAGGGTTCGATGGTTGCGATGAAACGCCGGTCCTCCCGGTTTGAATACCCCACGCCCAGATCACTGATTCCGGCTGCCGGGCGTTGGGTTTCTGTGGCGGACAGCAGGTTACGGTGTTCGACGAAACGTCCGCCACTGGCGAAGCTGAACAGGTCTACACCACTGTAACTGGCCGTGAGCAGCTGCTCCCGGCCATCACCGTTCCAGTCGTAGACCAGCAGGCCATGTGCCATTTCCAGATTGTCATCAACCACCACCGACCCCCAGCGCCGCCGCGGATCCGGGGGGATGTTGTACGCGGTCAGGCGCACACCGCCAGCATAGTCAGGCGCCGAAGCCTCTGCATCAATGATGGGAAGATTGATCAGCACGGGATGGCCGCGTCCGCTGACATCGGCCCAGCGCAGCCGGTGCGAGGCAGGTATGCGATCGATGGTATGGCGCTGCCAATGCGCGTCATCGTCACGCAGTTGCTGCTCCCCGGGCACCGAGCCCGGATTTTCCAACCAACTGACCAGTCCGCCAGCATCCGGATCACGCAAGCTGAACTCACTGGCCAGGACCAGGTCCTGGAGACCATTCCCGGTGATATCAAAGGGGGCCACATCAATCAGCGCCTCCGTGCCGGTGCTTATGCGTGTTGCCTGCCAGTCCGGCGCAGCGTACCAGCGCAACTCACCCGGGGTATTCGACAGCGCCAGTACATCCGGCAGGCCATCCGCATCCAGGTCAGCGATCGCCAGGCCGTAGGCGCCCGGTAGATTGTCATCCAGTACTTTCCGGTCGAATTGGACAAAGTCGCCCCGTTGCGCATCCGCCATCTGACAGGCGCCCAGGGCCGAAAGGGACAGCGCCAGCCCCAGCACACAATAACGATGCACGGCAGCCGGTACCGTTGGCATTATTTCCGCTCCTCTGAATACATCTGTCAGCTGGCGATTATGCGCCAAGGCGGTATGGACAACAAGGCAATCGGCAGTGGCGTAGGGTGGTTCCCCCGGCAGGGAAATCTGCTAGAATCCCCTCAGTCCCCGGAGCCTGATCCAATGCTGCAGTACATCAAGTTCACCAACCTGCCCGTCAGCAACCAACGACGGGCCGTCCGCTTTTACCGCGAAAAGCTGGGCATGCGCATACTCCAGAACACACCCTACAAGCCTGACTGGCGCTGGATCGAACTGGGCATTCCTGGTGGGGAAACCGCCATCGTGCTGGTGCCCCGCCCCAATGAAGAACCATCCGATCTACCGGCCCTGGTGCTGGCGGTTGACGATGTCGAAACCACCTATGAAGAACTGCAGGCCCGTGGCGTAATTTTCACCCACGGCCCCCGCCCCGCGCCCTGGAACCCGGAACAACGCTTCGCCCTGTTTCGGGACAGCGAGGGCAATACCGTCCTGATCGGCTCCAGCTACGACGAGTAAAGCCGCCACCACGTAAAACCGCTGGCGCACTTTTCTGCCGATCGGTTATAATCCTTTCGTTCCAACTGAGTCTATCCAATAACGAGAACAAGAAAGGAGTTCCTCATGGCCAGAAAACTTGCACTCACTGCGCTTGTGTATGCCCTGATCGGGCTGCTGCTTGGCATCTACATGGCCGCCTCAAAAAACCATGTACAGATGGTGACCCATGCCCATATCCTGCTGATCGGTTTTGTCATCAGCTTCATCTACAGTGCCTTCTACAAGCTCTGGAATCTGCCCGGCGACGGGCGGGCGAGTCAGCTCCAGTTCTATGCCCACCAGGCCGGCACGCTGGTGCTCACGGGCAGTCTGTTCCTGATGTATGGGCAGTTTGTGGCGCCTGCTGTGTTGGAGCCGTTCATGGCGGTGGCTTCGATTGCGGTACTGCTTGGCATGGTGACGATGGCGGTGGTGTTTGTCCGGCATACGCGGGTGGCCAGGGCTGATCCTGGGGTCACTGCTTAGGGGTGGGGGTACTTCGTAGCTCGCGCCCGAGGGTTGGGGCGCCCGGGCTGGGACACGCTTGAACCCATCCTTGGGTCGCTCCGCGGTCGCCATCCATGGCGACCGAGGGTCCCTGCCCGGGCGACCCAACCCTCGGACGCTGACTGCGAAGGTGGATTTTGGCGGGGGTCCCTCCAGCGTGCAATGGTGGAAAAGGGAAAAGGGGACAGATTTATTTTCTGGCACACCACGCGGAAAATAAATCGGAAAATAGATCTGTCCCCTTTTTCCGGATCTGTCCCCTTTTTCCCTTTTTCCAGTAATTTTCCCTGAAGAATCCCGAGTTTGCCAGATTCGGAGTACACCCTCCTGACAATGGACGATGGCACCGGCGGTAGCGTCTTTCGGGGTTGGGGGGC
>PWQG01000197.1 GCA_003556835.1 Gammaproteobacteria bacterium | reverse complement strand
GTGCCGTGGCGGCACCAGGGCCGAACGCGGCAGGGCGTGGATTGCGCCGGCCTGGTCGTCCTGGTCGGCCGCGGGCTCGGCCTCGCCGACTACGACACCTGTGCCTACAGCCGAAGGCCCGAGGGCCAGGGCTTCGTCGCGCACTTCCGGGCTGCGATGGATGGCGTTCCGATTGTCGATGCGGGGCCCGGCGACGTGCTGGTCTTCGCCGATGCCGCCTATCCCTGCCATTGCGGCTTTCTGACCGCGAAGCACGGGGTACCGCATCTGCTCCACGCCCATGCGCTCAGGCGCAAGGTAATCGAGGAGCCCTATGCCGGCGAATGGCCGATGAAGGTCAAGTTCGCCTTTCGCTTTCGCGGGCACGCGGTTTGAGCGGTAAGCCGGAGCGGAAGGAGGCGATCATCAGTTTGCTCATCGACTGGGTCAGCGTGGCTGCGCCGTGATCAATTCGATGGCCTCGACAATCTCCTTGGCATTCGTCCGGTACCATTCCTGGCCGAGGCCACCCGCGATCTTGTGGGCGCGGACATCCAGGACGGCATGCACCGCACGCTCGATCTTTCGGGCCTGACCGGTTCTATACACGAGCAGCAGCTCGACACCGCTTTGGAGGGCGGTCCGGGGGATCAGTCGAGTAGCCGATCTTGACAGAGATCTGTTGGGTTCTGGGTCGGCTGGAGGAGGCGCGCCTGCTTCTGGAGAAGGCGGCAGAGATTCACACAGATCTCGATCTATTGATCGACGAAGTGGGCCGTGCCTTCCACGAGCCGGGCTTCGTCATCTTCGCGCTCAACAAGGCTGCCTGACAACCGCGGCGGCCATGCAGCATGGACCCCGCCCACAAAGCCAAGGAAAGGAAGAGAAAATGCTGAAAATCGTCCTGGTAGTTCTGCGGCTCTCCCTCGTTGCCGGATCAGTCGCTGCAGTCTCCGCGCCAAGCCCCGCCGACGCTGCACGCCCGGTCCCCACAAGCGGTCCGGCCTTGGTGCAGTTTTGGGGCCAACTGCCCCGCCGGAGCGTCAGGCACCGGCGCAGAGCCATAAGTGAACTCGCAAGAGGTGGACAATGCTACCCTTCTGTAGCCGAGGCAGAAGTGGGGCAGTTCTCGGCGCCAACATGCGCTGCGAAGACCCCGGCGTAATCAGGACGCCAACGGCTGAGGGCCGGCCGGTTCCCGTTGATGTTCCCGACTGCCCAGGCGATTTGTCTTGGTTCGGGGACAGGTTCGAAGTGGCGCATTCAGATCATCCTACAAATCTCAAGCCGATTTTGTAGGCTGACTCAGTGAGTTTGACAGATTACCGATATGGTAGCGAATAGAGCTTATGGGTGCTAATGGCATGTAATGGAGTGCCATCATTGACTGAGCGTAGTGCATTGTCTCTTCATCCCAAAAACTATCCTGGTGCCCGGAAGATACAAGCGCAGTTGTTGCAAGAACGCGTAAGCCCATTCCCATTGGACTTTTATCCGGGTCTCGTTTCATTTCAAAAGCTAATCTATCCAATTTCTCACTCGCCCCACTAACCTCGTCAACACGAGCTTTTCCAGTCATAACCGGAACAAGGGCTGTGATATCAGAAGAGAACGGGTTTCTGGTATCATAGAGAGAGATGTAACGTTCCCAATCAGCAGAAAACCGTTCTTCAATTTCCTGGATATTCTCCCCGCGCGAAACTGCTGCTGCGACAGCTGTATGGAACCAAATGGCCAATGACTGGTCATGGAACTCGCCAGTACGTCGGAGTTGCTGAACAAAAAGCACCGTCTCTCTGAAATCACGCGACATCAAATCATACACACGTCCCATCAAAGCGGACTTCTTACTTTCGCGCTGGGAGCTTCCGCGAAGGCCGTTTGCCAATGATGACCAGTCTAACTTATCTACTGCTGTATTATCGACTCCGTATAGAGGAGCAACGCCTGCAAGTCTGCCAGCCCTTAATATTTCATTCTGTCCCTGGGCAATACAACCTAACGTGGCCTCGAACACAGGCCGTAATCTTAGCAGTTCGACCGCTCCCCTACCGCATCGCGGACATACCTCTGCAAAGTGAACCAAAATATCAATCATCGCGGCAGCAAGTCTATTATCGTTTGATATTAGTTCAGATAACAGCGATATATGGGCTTCCGTGAAGGCTTCGGGATGTACCGTCAATTGAATGAGTGACTCCTCATTGGCAATCCCTAACGGCCTATTTGTGTCAGGAGATCGGGTAAACGATCTTCGTGCGATACTGTCTTCCTCATATTGGCCTTCAGCCTGACCCAAGGCTAAGGCAAAGTCTGATTGTTCGAAAAATCCGAACAGAGCTTCCGCCGCAAGTGACCTGCAGAGATTCTTGATTCTATCACTACGCAGAAATCCTGGGACATCGCTGATGCATTTCACAATCAAAGGCTGATCGCGGCGGCCGGATTCTAACATCACGTCGTGCAGAACCTGAGCCTCCATTTCTGCTATTCCAAGCGCCGGATTAAGCTCACAAGTTTTGGCGAAGGCCGTATACAGTGCCTGCTGATTCACTGGCTCCGAATAAGCTTCAACAGCAGCAACTGATACGGCGTTGTGAATTGATAAACTAAATAATCTTTCAATTCGCTTGTTTGCCCGTTCTTTTGCCAAAGATAAATCGTGACCAGTAGATTTCTGATTTTCGACCGCCTCAGCAATCTCCTTTTTGGATGGTCGAGTGTGGTTTTCACGAACATATTTTGTTAAACGCTGAGATAGAGCATCAAATAATGAAAACTCGGCAAGTCGAAGGGTTAAGGAACCACGTTTTTGGTCTAAAACGACCTGTTCACCCGATGGGCGGGATTTCTTGTATATCGGCGAATGGACAATATCAGAAACTGCTATATCGCCGACACTCAGGTCGTGATTAGAGGCGCCGCCTGCAATGCCGCCGAGTATAACGAGATGAGGCTTGATATCGGCAAGAAATCGGCGGAACGGCTCTGCGACGTCTTTGCCTTGTCCATTAAGGCATACGATGAAAATTTCAAGCCAAACGGCAAGTCGATGATCTTCAATAATTAAACGAATTGCGCCAGCAGATGAACCGGCTGTAGGAACATAAAGTAAACGATGAGAGGGTTCGTTGCATTTGGAAGCACGCTGCAAGAATTATTCGAACTCTTCACGTGTTGGAACGACAGCAAGTATTGGCCGTCCTTGCATGGAGCCTCTCCTTATGGCCGGTGGGTGCGAACGTGATGGTCAGCATGGAGCGGATCATAGTTGCTTCAGGGCGATCACGAGAGCACCTGTCCGACATCCCCCATTCGGCGTCGGATACAGGCCGAGAATACGCTCGATGACGTCGTGAAGGAAGCCGAACCATGCCCGGTGCTGCTGTGGCAGACAATGGCGAGGCGCGAGACCGGCAAACAGCCGGCCGGGCTCCAGATCGCCTCTCACTGCCGGGCTCAATCCATCACAGCCTGAGACCGCGTCATGGCCATTCTCGTCGCTGCCGGCGGTGCTGCGCTGGGCACGGCACTCGGCGTGGGGCCTGCCGCCGGCTGGCTCGCCGG
>PWQG01000275.1 GCA_003556835.1 Gammaproteobacteria bacterium | reverse complement strand
AGGCCTTCATCGCCCGTTGGCAAAACGCCCACGGCAAGGAGCGCGCCAACTATCAGCTGTTCCTGACCGAACTCTGCCAGCTGCTCAACCTGCCCGGCCCGGAACCGGCCACCGACGATCTCGACCAGGACGCTTACGTCTTCGAGCGCCGCGTCGACATCCGCCACGCCGACGGCAGCGAAACCCGCGGCTACATCGACTTATACAAGCGCGGGCACTTCGTGCTCGAAGCCAAGCGCGTGAGCCAGGAACATGCCTCCAGCGGCTGGGACAAGGCCATGCTGCGCGCCGCAGCCCAGGCCGACACCTACATCCGCGCCCTGCCCGGCTCGGACGGCCGGCCGCCCTTCCTGCTCACCTGCGATGTCGGCAAAACCATCGAGGTCTATGCCGAATTCACCCGCTCCGGCGGCACCTACGTGCCCTTCCCGGACCCCAGAACCCATCGCATACACCTGGAAGACCTGGCCGACCCCGCCATCCAGGCCCGGCTGATCGGCATCTGGACCAACCCGGACGCCCTCGACCCGGCCCGCCAGTCGGCCAAAGTCACGCGCGAGTTGAGCAAGACCCTGGCCGAACTGGCCCGCGCCCTGGAGCGTGACGGCTATGAAGTCCAGCGCGTCGCCCACTTCATCAAGCGCTGCCTGTTCACCATGTTTGCCGAAGACGTGGACCTGCTGCCCAAGGGCCAGTTCACGGAACTGCTGGAGCGCCTGAAAACCACGCACGAGCATTTTCCCGACGCGATCCGCTCGCTGTGGCAGACCATGGACACCGGCGGCTACAGCGGCGTGCTCAACGCCAAAATCCTGCAGTTCAACGGCGACCTGTTCAAGGAATTGAATCCCATCCCTCTGACGCCGGAACAGATCGAACTGCTGATCCGCGCCGCCCGCCACGACTGGAGCCAGGTCGAGCCGGCCATCTTCGGCACCCTGCTCGAACGCGCCCTGGACCCGGAAGAACGCCACAAGCTCGGCGCCCACTACACCCCTAGGGCCTACGTCGAGCGCCTCGTCATGCCCACCGTCATCGACCCGCTGCGAGACGAATGGAAAGACGTCCAGGCCGCCGCCGCCACGCTGGAACGCCAGGGCAAGCCCGACCAGGCTGTCAAGGAAATCCGCGCCTTCCACCACAAGCTGTGCCAGATCAGAATCCTCGACCCGGCCTGCGGCAGCGCCAATTTCCTCTACGTCACCCTGGAGCACATGAAGCGCCTGGAAGGCGAAGTGCTCAACACCTTGAGCGACTTGGGAGCAGGCCAGAACCTGCTGGAAATGCAGGGCAACACCATCGACCCGCATCAATTTCTTGGCATCGAACTCAACCCCCGCGCCGCCGCCATTGCCGAAATGGTGCTGTGGATCGGCTACCTGCAATGGCACTTCCGCACCCACGGCCACATCAACCCGCCCCAGCCCGTGCTCAAAGCCTTCAAGAACATCGAATGCCGCGACGCCGTGCTGGCCTACGACCGCCAGGAATTCAAGCTCGACGAATACGGCCGCCCCGTCATGCGCTGGGACGGCAAGACCTACAAGAAAAGCCCCACCACCGGCGAAGACATCCCCGACGAAAGCGCGCAGCTGCCGGTGGAGGTGTATATCAATCCGAGGAAGGCGGAGTGGCCGGAGGCGGATTATGTCGTTGGCAATCCGCCGTTTATTGGTGCGGCCAGCATGCGCCGCGCCCTGGGCGATGGCTACGTCGACGCCCTGCGAAAAACCTGGAACGAAGTCCCCGAGTCATCCGACTTCGTCATGTACTGGTGGAACAAAGCCGCCGACTTAGCCCGAGCCGGAAAAATCCAGCAGTTCGGGCTGATCACCACCAACAGCCTGCGGCAGACCTTCAACCGCCGCATCATCGATCGGCACATGAACGAAAAACAGCCGCTGTCGCTGGTGTTTGCGATTCCGGATCATCCATGGGTGGATGGGGCGGATGGCGCAGCGGTGCGGATTGCGATGACGGTTGGGGCGGATGGCGAGGAGAGCGGCACGCTTGGCGTTTTGGTCAACGAGCGCAAGACCGCCGATGAGACTCGGAGCTTCGACGTTCGCTGGCGCGGAGGCAAGCTACATAGCAATCTCGCCATCGGCGCGGATACCTCAGCCGCGCAACCACTTCAGGCGAACGCACTCATCTCTCATGAAGGCATAAAACCTCATGGAATGGGCTTCGTAGTGTCCGACGAACAACGTCAAAAGATTCTGGAGGCCGATGGCGAGGCAGCAGCCAGCGTCATTCATCCCTACGTCAACGGTCGCGATGTAGTTCAAAGCCCGCGTAACTTTTACATCATCGATCTTTTCGGTCTTCAGCCAGAACAGGTTCGCAGCACCTTTCCAAGCACTTATCAGAAGGTAGTCGAAGACGTTAAACCGGAGCGCGACCAAAACAACCGAGAAACGTACCGTCGCAATTGGTGGATTTTTGGAGAACCTCGCCGCGAGTGGAGAACTGCTGCACTGGGTCTTTCCACATACGTTGCGACAGTCAAAACGGCAAAACACCGAATCTTCGTTCGATTGTCTGGCGCAACGCTTGCCGACAGCAAGCTGATCTGCTTCGCGATAGACGACGCAACTGCTTTCGGGATCCTCAGCAGCCGACTTCACAACCGATGGGCGTTGGCAACGGGAGGGTTTTTAGGTGTCGGCAATGATCCCACATACGTTAAGTCGAAGTGCTTCGAAACCTTCCCCTTCCCAAAAGCAGACGAAGCCACCGCCACCCGAATCGCCAGCCTGGCCGAACAACTCGACGCCCACCGCAAGCGCCAGCAAGAACAACACCCCGGCCTCACCATGACCGGCATGTACAACGTCCTCGAACGCCTGCGCCGCCAGTCCGTCCCCGGCAGCGACGAACCACCCCTGACCGCCAAAGAAAAAGAAATCCACGAACAAGGCCTGGTCTCCGTCCTGAACGAACTCCACGACGACCTCGACCGCGCCGTCTTCCAGGCCTACGGCTGGCAAGACCTCGGCGAAAAACTAATCTGCCGCCCCGGCGCCACCACCCCCTGGCCCGAAAAGCCCGAAGACCAGCAAGAAGCCGAAGAACAACTCCTCCAGCGCCTCGTCGACCTAAACCACCAACGCGCCGCCGAAGAAGCCCAAGGCCAAATCCGCTACCTCCGCCCCGACTACCAGGCCCCGGACTTGGCACCCGAACAAACCCAACTCGATGCCGGCGACAAAGCAGCGGCAGCATCCCCCACCGCAGCAGCACCAGCGTCCGCGACCAAACACACCTGGCCAAAAACCCTGCAAGCCCAAATCCGAGCCATCCGCGCCGAACTCACCACCACACCCATGACCGCCCAGACGCTGGCAAGCCGCTTTAAGCGCAGCCCCGAAAAATCGGTCACGGAAGTTCTAGACGCACTGACGGAGCTCGGAATGGTCCAGCGCAGCGAAGATGACAGTTACCGATTCAGAACGAACTGAGCGTGCGGCCAAGTTGTTCAAGACGCAGTCCGCCGAGCCAATTGGACCGGATCGCGCCGATGTTAAAAAACCGCCACAACGAGAATTTCGCCCCTAAGGCCTCGGTGTAATGAGGAAAACGGGAACCGACGGGAAAGCACGCGCCTGCGGCTGCTGCTGACTCGGGTGCGCGAATCCGGGAAAAGGATTGTTCGGCTTGGAAAACCAACTTCAGATCACGCTTCGCGCCAGCGCTGTCCGGCGTGGCTCGTCCAGCTCCGGCGCCATCCCGGCCAAATCGGGATCGCTTTACCGCCTGATTTGCCAAGACAGGGCAAAATCGGGCGAATCCTGTCCCGGACCCAATCCGGGACTCAACCCTCTGCGGGGTCCAATCGGTGTCCAACATCAACCTGCCACGATGCCGGATACCGATGGAATTGCCGAAAAACGGCGGTTATAGTTTCTATATCCATATCTGGTGTTGCGACAGAAAAGTGCCGCTTCCAGAGCCCATGACAAAGAAAGCAAGCAACCTGTGACGACAAATCAAAAGAAGCATAGCGCCGGGGGATCGGCCACGGCAGGCGGGATAAATTTTCAGGTCGCAATTACCTCCATGATCTATGTTTACATGGCGCGTGGACGCCCACTGGGCTGGCTTCCCGATTGTCAGGATGTACCTATCTCTGTCGACGCAGAAACGGGAGGGCCAGGTGATGATGTGGCCTGCACCTTGGCGGATCGAAAGTGCCTTGAAGTCCAAGTAAAGAAGGGACTCACCGCTACCGAAAGGCTTTGGACATCACTGCTTGACCTCGCTCATGGCATAGCCAAGCAAGAATGTGATTGGGGCGTATTGGTCGTATGTCCCAATAGCAGCAGTACAATTCGCGATAAGCTTGCCAACGACATTCAGCGGATAGGATCCGGACGGCGGGATGGCCTGTCTGCCATCGGCAAAACGTTGCTGGCAAAGCTTCAGCAAGCCGCTCTCAGTGAAGAGCTGATATGCAGGAAACTCGCCATTCAAGTAGTCCCCGCCCTTGCGAACGATCACGCTGGCATTCAGGCTGCAAAGGGAGAGCTCGGCCATATTTGCTCATCAGGCGAACAGATTGACCACGCCTGGGCCGCTCTACTGAACGATGCCGCTATGCTGATTGAACAACGGGGGCGCTGCTCACTCTCAAGAGTCGCGGAGGTATTGCAGCGGGCCGGTGTCGGTATTTCGGCGAAGGGCAGTGCAGGACCACTTGGCTCCTTGGACAAGCTGTCCAGATGGAATCATCAGACCAATGAAACGTTCTCAATCTTCGGTGTCGCAAAGCGCCTAGAAGTTGATACGGACTGGATCGAACTCACCGCTCAAGCGCGCACTGCGAAATCCATGCAGTCGCGACAAAGCAAAGATTTAATGACAGCAATAGAGTCCTATCATAACTGGCATCGCGCGCCTTCGGATAATGATCGGCGCGCAAACAGCCTAAATCCTGAGACCTTGGGGCGTTTTGTCAAACGAGGCATCATTGTCGCTGGGCCAGGTATGGGGAAGACGACCCTCCTCAAGAGAATCGCCCGTCGATACGCTGAAGACAAAATCCCTGTTTTGAAGGTGCGCCTCTGGACTGTGGCTGCCGACATGAAAAACGGTGCTTCATTCGAAGATGCCATCTTCAAACACGGATTGGATGGCTGCGGGCTTAAACCCCAGCGCCTGCGCTCGTCCGGTTTTTCCAACTGGCTCCTGCTCGGCGATGGGCTGGATGAATGCGGCGATATGCAAGAGCAGATCGCAGATGGCATCACTCGTTTCGCTACGGGTTATCCAGATAGTCGCGTGCTCGTAACCACTCGTCCAGTCGGATATCTGGTCAACCACTTTTTCGATTGGCGCCACTACGATCTGTTGCCGTTGGATCCGTCGTATGCTGCAAATCATATAGCCCAGCTTTGTCAGGCCATTACGGGCGGGGATGAAGAAAACGATGACTACGAGAAGATTTGCAAAAAGGAGGTCAAGAATGAACCTTTGAGGGAGAGCGTAGGCCGAACGCCCCTTATGATCGGACTTGCCGCGGCGATTCTTTCGGGCGGAGAATCGCTCGGTGGAACACGCGAGGCTCTTTTTGACCAGGTCTTTTCTCTCGTCGATGGAGCTCCTTTACGCTCTCGCTCCAAACCAGCCAGCCAACCAATTCTCACGCGCTTTCTCGCTCTCGTTGGCTGGCTCATTACGCGCTCTCCACTTCTGCCCAGCAGTGAGATGGTTGAGGCTTGCGCAAAGAAGTGGACCGCAATCTCGGGCGAGCATGAATTGCAAGCTCTGCAAAATTGCCAACTCTATTTCGAATATTGCGAAGATGCGGGATTGCTGGAAAAGGTTGGGCATGCCTTAACGCAGGTCTACTGCTTCGTCATCAAGAGCTTTGGCGAATACCTTGCTGCCCGCCACCTCGCTTACTTGACAACTAACGACGGGCTTCCGGAAATTCGTTCCGCACTGGGCGCTCCCGAGTGGGATAATGTCTTGAGATTTGCCGGTCGATTGGGGCTTGGCAATCTGGTTGCGGAGTTGTTTGTCGAGCTTCATGAGAAGGATCGCAACTGGCATCTTAAGCTAATCGATGTCGTGCTCATTGTGGCCAAGGCCGAACCAGAAGTCAGTGTCAAACTACGCGAGCGCATTCTTAATGATGCGTTTTCTGTCGTTGCAGGAGAGGACCGACAGGATGCCTACGCGCTCGCTTTGCCATTGGCAGAATGCACGGAGCGATATCCAACTGAGCTCGCCAAGTGTGCAGTTGCATGGAAAGATTCTAAGCAGCCATGGTCTCGTTTAATCGCGTGGCATTGCCTCCTGAAGGCAGGTTGGGAGCATTTCGAAGTTCAAGAATTGTTGGCCCTGCTGGAAGACAGTATGAAGCACGTCGGAACGGGCTTGACCCAGAGTTTGGGAGGCGGCATTGTCTTGAGTCGAGGCGAAGGTTCCGAGCTGAGGGAGAGTTTCGTGCTTGAGGCTTGCGTGCAGATTTACAAGCGAGCCAGCAGGGACATTTCGCATGAGCTGATCCCTAAAGTTCTGAATGACACGCGTTTCGATACGCTAAGCTTCAAGACCAAGGCCGAAGAGCTGATCGCTGCACAAAACTGGCCGTATCGTATCGAATATGATTTTGGGAATCTGAGCTCATTCAAAGTACCGGATGGTTTCACGGACGCGCGAAGAGCTGGAGAGTTGTTCATGCTCGATGCGCTCGGCGCGGTGGGAACTTCGGAACCGAGCGAAGGGAAACCACCGACTCTCTTGCACCTCAGCGCATTTATGCAGGCTTCGAAATGGTGGGAAACGCCGGTCGGAGATTGTTGGGCGTGGGCCAAGGAATTTGATCGTGCGGCAGTTATCGAAACTATTCGTGTGATGGCCGAGCTCACCGGCATTGATACCTCCGCGCTGCGAGTGGAGGCCATTGCAGCAAAAGCTTTTCTACTGGCAGACCTGGACGAGGACGCTGGTTGGCTCGGAGGAGACAGATTTTTCAGCATCGTTGAGCAAGTCGACTGTCCGGATATCGATTGGTCGTTGGTAAAAAGCATCCCTTTCGACGAAGACCTTGTTGAGGAGGCTCTTTTCCATACTTCGCAATGGGTCGTATGGATGGCCGGCAACATCGTTCAAGCGCGTTTTGATCAGTACCGACTGCAGAAGTGCGTTGCCAAGATTTACGAGTACGGCTCGGGTGACTCGTTGTGGGCGGCAGGGTGTCTGCTTGCGGCACTTCCGAAGGATATCGCCATTGGAATGACCATCGAACGTCTCAACAGGGATTTGGTCGGGGGCGCTCATTACCTGTTTAGGGCCTTGCAGGAACTTGATGTAGAGCTATCCGCTGATCTCATTGACGCTCTTAAGAATGGCCTCTCGTCAAGGCTTGTAGGAAACGCCGTCGCCGCTGCCGCGCTGGTTGAACATGTTGCCAGCAATGGCCGCTTCGAATTGATCCCGCTGATCCAGTCGTCTTTAGAATATTGGCTGGAGCACGAAGAGCCATATCCAGCCAAAAGCGGGGCTGTGCCTGATAGCCCCCGAGCCCACTTGGTCGGTGCGTGGCTAAAGATTGAAGTGCCAGACTTCCCGCAGGTAATTGAGTGGCTTGATGATACGCGTTCTGATGTGCGCGAACGAGGAAAGCAGGCATTAAAGGCACGCATAATGCAGAATCGCCGGGATTTTGGCGAGTTTCTCGACAGTCTTGAAAAGGCACATTTGTCTCCGCAGACGCTCGGCTGGATTCTTCAACAAGACATTAGTCTTCCTGCCGAGGACGTTGCTCGGGTTAAGGACTTGTTGAGCAATAAAGATAGCGCTGTTCGCTTCAATGCCATGGCAATTCTGGAGCCGCGCTTTCTGAGTGCAAGCGACATCAATCAGTACCTGCGAATGCTCGTAGATGATCCAGAACACCAGATTCAAGACCGGGCGCGCAGGAAACTCAGAAAGAATGGCAATTGACGGGGTCTCGTAAGCAAACAGCCTCGAACCAGTCTGCCATTGGGAAAGTCAATTTAGATCGGGCACCCCCGCGACTCCGGCTCGAAAACTCGCTTACCTTTGCGCAGCGAATCCGGGAAATGCATCAAGAGTTTGTTCAACGTCCTCGAACGCCTGCGCCGCCAGACCGTCCCCGGCAGCGACGAACCACCCCTGACCGCCAAGGAAAAAGAAATCCACGAACAAGGCCTGGTCTCCGTCCTGCGCGAACTCCACGACGACCTCGACCGCGCCGTCTTCCAGGCCTACGGCTGGCAAGACCTGGCCCACCGCCTGATCGGCCGCCCCGGCGCCACCACCCCCTGGCCCGAAAAGCCCGAGGAACAGCAAGAAGCCGAAGAACAACTCCTGCAGCGCCTCGTCGACCTGAACCACCAACGCGCCGCCGAGGAAGCCCAAGGCCAAATCCGCTGGCTGCGCCCCGACTACCAGGCCCCGGACGCTGCGCCCGAACAAACCCAACTCGCCGCCACCAACGACGACGCTGAAGAAGCAACAGCCGGCGCAGCAACGGCGACCACCACCAAACACCCCTGGCCCAAAACCCTACAAGCCCAAATCCGAGCCATCCGCGCCGAACTCACCACCACACCCATGACCGCCCAAGCGCTGGCAAGCCGCTTCAAACGCAATCCGGAGAAATCCGTGCAGGAAGTGCTCGATGCACTCCAGGAGATCGGCGTGGTCACCGAAGAAAGTGGAGAGGCATTCAGGCTAAGTCACTGAGCCGCAGAATGAAGTTTGAAAAATATGGCTGAGGTGGTTTATAGGGTTGAACTTTCCCGCAAAAGCACAAGGCCCGCGTCATGCGGACCTTTGCAGCTGAACTCACCCGCAGGCTGCGGAGCGCGACTGGTCATCATCAGAATTGCCAACTTGAGCTTCGCGCATGCGCTTCCGCGCGTACATCTTGAGCTCCGAGTCTACGAATCGCTCCAGGACCTGCTTCATGAGGGGCTGATACCCCAAGCCTTCTCTTTCGGCGATTAGCTTGAGGTCACTAATCAACGATTCCTTCAGCCGAATCGAGATGAGCTTGAGCTTCAAACCTTCATCAATCAGCGCCTCCAGTTCATCCGGATTCTCGTCGACCTTAACGAATTTTTCATCTTGCCCAAGCGTGCCGTCTTCCCATGCGTCACTGGTGCTCGGAATCCTCTGCTTGGTCATCGTCATCTCCTTGTCAATTGATCTGTAACAAAATTCTGTATATACAGAAAATTATGCTTTTGAGTTATATATTCTGATTTCGTCAGCGTTTGCCTCGTAGGCAGTTTTAATGAAAATGCCGTTGGTCGGCACGAAGACCACCTTGAGGAGCCTGCCCCTGTTAGTCTCCGCGACGAACCACCTAGTCGGCGGTTCTGTCTTATGATACTCGCGCTCGTCCAACAGAAAACCCGCTGTCCTATTGGCGAAACATTCGACAATTTCGTCTTCAGTGACGTTATGCTTTTTCGCCAGTTTTCCAGCCACTTTTGCGGAAATGATCAGTTTCAATAGCCCAACCCCACAAATGACTACCGGCCTATATTGTATATACACAACAGCACTTATTGTGAAAATTGACAGTCCGCTTGTATTCCTATGACTTTCATTGACTTAGTGCTGATTTAGAGGCGCACCAGCTTCGATACGACCTCAACCGCGCCGTCTTCCAGGCCTACGGCTGGCAAGACCTCGGCGAAAAACTAATCGGCCGCCCCGGCGCCACCACCCCCATGACCGCCCAGGCGCTCGCAGGCCGCTTCAAACGCAGCCCGGAAAAGTCGGTCAACGAAGTCCTGGACGCCCTGACGGAGCTGGGAATGGTGGCCAAAAGCCCGGACGGCTCAATCCGGCTCAGCCATAACTAGGCGTCGCAAACTTGAATTGACAACATTTAACCCACAGGTTAATAATGTACGTCCGGTCACTCAGCAAGAAATCTTGGAACCTGGTCGAAGTGGTCGACGCCGCTGGAGTCGGAAAGGTTTCGGGATTTTTTGCCGATCTGGGCGCCAACAAACAGCGAGAGGCCACACGAATGATCGCGCTGTTTGACCGGGTTGCCGCCAACGGCCCGCGTCTAGGCACGGCCAAATGTCATCAAATACAGGGCGAGATTTGGGAATTGATTCACGGATCGCTGAGAGTCCTTTTCGCCCATGACGGCAACCAACTGATTCTCTGCACCAGCGGCTTCGTCAAGAAATCCCAGCAGACACCGAAGAGAGAAATCCAGCGCGCAGAGCGCATCCTTGCAGAGTTCCGCAATGCCCGCAACCAGAACCTGCTCGAATGGGTCGAGGATGACCAACAGGAGAGAAAATGAACCAGAAGCAATCCAATGTGCTTGACAGCTTCCGGGGCACGCTCGACTACGAGCTCGCCAACGTGGAAATGGACTTCACCGACTCACTTGAGACCTTGATGAACCGCCGAGGCGTCAGCAAAAGCGAACTGGCACGTCGGATCGACACCAGCCCCGCCTACATCACCAAAATCCTGCGCGGCAGCACCAACTTCACGCTGGAAACCATGGTCAAACTCGTCCGCGCCCTCGACGGCGAGCTGCATGTGCGCGCATGTGGCAAAGAAGACAACGCGCGATGGTTCCACGTAGTCACTTCGCGCCCACCGATTGCCGACCTTGCCAGCATCCGGCCTACCATCTCCAACCGCATGCAGTACACGCTTTCTGAGACTGCGGAGACCAACGATGAATTCGCCGCTGCAGCTTGAGCACTACTTCTACGAACGGATGCAGTGCGTCGCAGAGCCCAGCATCACGGTCAAAGATATCGAAGCCTGGCACGCGGCCGACCTCCGGCGCTTCAACCTCAGCGTCGAAGCCGGCAGCAACCCCGAGTCGGATCGCCAATGGCAGGTCCAGGTTGACCTGTCCAGCCACCCCGACTTTCCCGAACCAGCCCCCTACGAGCTGCACTTTACTGCAATCGGCCTATTCCGCGCCGATGAATCCTTCCAGCACGACAATCTCGAACGCCTCATCCGTGTCAACGGCGCATCCGTCCTTTATTCAGCAATGAGGGAATTCGTCGCCCTTTTCACCTCCCGCGCGCCGTGGGGCGCGGTCAAACTACCGACCATTAACTTTCGTTTGCTAGAACCCGATGGGCAGCGCCCTGGACAAAAGACCGAAGCCCCCTGAGCCAACTCGATGCAGGCGACCATTTGGAGGCCCTATTCCAGAACCCAAAGGCCGGCGACTGGCGCGCGCATAAACCATCAAACCTTGAGCCCCGCTTCATGCTTCATCGTCGACGATCGCGTCACCAACCGTATCGACGACCAGAGAATGGCACTCCACCGCGAACCACTCATCGAAGAGTTCAAGGCTGAGCGGACCCGGCCACAGTTCGGGATCGGTATACCAGGCTTCCAACTCACTCTCAAAGAGCGCCCGAAAGTTCACCTCGACCCAGCTCCGGACCGCATCTGAAGAATCCGCGTCCTCATCGCTGATCAGGTACACCGTCCGTTCGGAGTTCACGTCTTCCAGGGTCACCGGCCTTGCCGATGGATTGGGATCAACGTCATTAATCCATCGGACAGCTGGGGCCTTGTAACGAAGAAGCAGCGCGGCTCGATTCAACACATCAAATTCCTCTTGAAGTCTTTAACGTTCGGGTGACCCAGCACAGCCGCCAAGCTCGCCCGAGATCGCCGGCACAGAGCGTAATGGCACCCAGTTGCAGCCATGGTCGCCCGGGCGTACCATATTTCGGTACTTTCTGGTATCCCGTAGGTTCACCATGGCAAGAAACACTAGCATTACATTAGGCAGACACTTTGACGAGTTCATTTCCCAACAGTTGTCGGAAGGCCGCTACGGTTCGGCGAGCGAGGTTATCCGCTCAGCCCTGCGACTGCTCGAGGAACGAGAGGAAAAAGTTCGAGCTTTGCGACAGGCACTTCGCGAAGGCGAGGAGAGCGGATTCGGCGATTACTCGCTGGAATCCGTGATCTCCGAACTGGACGAAAGTGCACGTGTCTAAAGGCCAGTTCCGGGTCTCCCGCGCGGCTAAACAAGATTTGCTGCGGATCGGTCGATTCACAGAACGCAGATGGGGAAAAGCAAAAAGAAACCAATACCTTGGGCAGCTTAATCAAGCGATTGCGCTTATTGCCGAAAACGACTCGATCGGCAAAATCTGCGATGAGATTTCCGAAGGCTACCGCAAGTTTCCCGAAGGCTCACACGTCATCTACTACCGCGTAACTGACATGGTGGAGATCATTCGAATCCTTCATGAGCGCATGGATCCGGACTCCTATCTTTCATAGCGCATAACGTTTGGGTTAACCGGCGCGGCCACCCAACCAACCCGGCGAAGCCGGCCCGGAGCTTACCCCGCGTCCGGTTGAACCCATTGTTAGCTGGGGATGCCCATTGACTTGAATTTACCACGATTGCTGGGCGAAGCCGATTCAAGAACTCGACTGCCACTGGGCGAAACGAAACGACGAACTTTCCGGCCCGACTCGCCCGGAAGCTGGCCTACCTGGTTGCCAACTCTCAGTTGGCACCACACGGACTTGCTACTGCTTCCGAAGTGCGAAGCGTTCTCCGGACCCACTGAAGCTAGCCCGGCAAAAAGACCAAAGCTTGATGGCTACCACGATGCCAGTTTTGAACTACGCATACACACAGCTAACCTATAAGCATTTATCGGCCGTGCGCAGCATGGCGGATAGATGCCAGTTGAACTGAGCCGCCCATCAGAGTGGCTCGTTCTTAACTATTGGGGATTGTTTTTGCGGGACGAGATTTTGCAGCAGCCATTTGCTGCCCCATTGCCACGCTGAGCCGAATTTGCGCGTCACTGACCCCATTTTTTCGCCGCCTTCTGAACCCTTGAGGCTCAATGTAGCCGGAAATTGGCGTAATTTCCAGTTTTGGGCCGAGCGACGCCGCAGCTCCTGTCAGGAGCCGATTGACCGGCAGTCAAATTGTCAGTCAGCGCAATTCGATGTCTTTATCCTGGTGCATGGGGCTGGGTTCGTGTTGGCGATATGACTCTGACCCGGTGCAAGCGGCCAGAGTTACACCTCGGACACAGCCAAGTTTCTGGTCTGGATGGGCGACTGGGTTCAGCGGGATCGTCTTTAGGATCGCAGAGCGCCTGCCTGATGCGTGCTAACTGCGCTCTTCGACAGCAGTTGGCCAGAAAGCCAAAATGCCGGACACGCATCAGGCCCTTGGGCAGAACGTGCATCAGGAAGCGCCTGACGAACTCCTGCCCGGTCAAGTGCAGTGTTTTGATGGTGTTGCTATCCCGGTAGTCGGTGTAGCGAAAGGCCACCTCCGTGTCATTGACTTCCAGGATACGAGCGTTGTTGATGGCAATCCGGTGGGTGTAGCGGGCCAGGTAGTCGACGACGCTGGCAGTGTGGTCAAGACAGTGTTTGCTATAGACCACCCAGTCGATCGCCATCAAACGATCGAGCATCTCATCAACTTGTCCCGATCGAGTCACACGGCTGAGTTCTCCGCGTGTTGCCGCCTGGCGGAGCAGCGACACCATTTGACCCCGGAAGTGGCGCGACAAGGCCCTGACCGGGAACAGATAGTTGCTCCGGGCAGGATGCCACTGCCCGTTGCTGCCCAAAGCCCCGCCGGGGATCAGACAATGCAGGTGGACATGCT
>PWQG01000391.1 GCA_003556835.1 Gammaproteobacteria bacterium | reverse complement strand
TGGGGGGTTGCCATCCCCTTCGACCTAGCGGAGCCGGGACGGATGATCGGCGCCCTGGCGGAACTGGTCGGTCTCGAGGGCGTCGATGCCTCGTTGCAGTCCGATTTTGCCATCAGCCCGGACATGGAGCAGAGCCTCGTGGTCCGTTGCCTGAAACAGCAGGAAATGCTCAGCAGCAGCGATGCCAACGACCCTATGCCACTGGTCGACAGGCAATTGCTCCGCTATTGCCGGCAACCATTGCTGATCGCCCTGCCGTTTGCCTGTGATCAGGGGTGCGGGGTACTTGTGGCAGGCGCCGACGACGCCATGCTGCAGCAACATGCACGCAAACAGTCCCTGTTCCGTCCACTGCTCGACGAGATTGCCCCACTGTTCACCGGATTGCTGCAACAGCGCGAAACCACCGGCACCGACACGGCCTCCACTCCGCGCTACACCGAGGCTCAGATCCGGGAAACCCTGCACGAAGTCAGCAATCCATTGAGCATCATCAACAACTACCTCGACATGCTGCGCCTGAAGCTGCAGGAAGAACATGAAGCCCAGGAAGACATCGCCGTGTTGCGCGAGGAAATCGACCGCGTCGGCCACCTGTTGATGCGTCTGCGCTCACCGGCAGAGCCCGGTGAAGAACAGGATACCAACGTCAATGAACTCATCCGCGAACTGGCCAGTGTGCTGGACCGTTCCATGTGCCGCACACACAACATCCACCTGGAGCTGAGCCTGGATCCGGAAATGCCGGAACAGAAACTTGATGCACCGGCCCTGAAACAGATTCTGACCAACCTGTTAAAAAATGCCATAGAAGCCATGCCGCAGGGTGGCGAGCTCAATGTCGGATCACGGGCCCGCTTCAACTGCAATGGCAGGAAGCACCATGAAATCAGCATTCAGGACAATGGTCCCGGTATTCCCGAAGAGACACTGGCCACCCTGTTCAGTTCGGCACGCAGCCAAAAAGGGCCATCACACGGGGGGTTGGGCTTGAAGATTGTAAAACAGCTGGTTGACAAGATGGACGCACAAATTCAATGTAGCAGCGACAGTTCGGGTACCCGCTTCAGTATTCTGTTGCCGGCCCGGCATGAAGCACCACGGGGCAGCTCATGAGCACAGCGAGCAGGGAACAGCAAGAACTGAACAAGAAACTGAAACCGGATCAACAACAAGCCGGACGCATTCTGGTAGTGGACGACGATCGGCGCCTGGCTGACAGCATACAGGGACTCCTGCGACTCAACCGCTACCACGTCGATGTTGCCTATGAAGGAAACAGCGCCGTGCGGCTCCTGCAAAACGACGAGTATGATGTCGTGTTGCTTGATCTCGTCATGCCCGAGGTCGATGGCCACGAAGTTTTGCGCATCATGCAGGAAACCGGCATGCAGACACTGCCCATCGTGATCAGTGGTGAAACCTCTTTCAATGATGTCAGCAAGGCGCTGCGCCGCGGCGCTCATGATTATCTGAAAAAGCCCTATGCCAGCGAAGAGCTGATGACCACCGTGAACAATGCCCTGCGCAAGAAGCGCCTGGAGCATAGCCACGACCGCATCCAGCAACGTCTCTCGGTATCCGAGAAGCTGCATCGCTTCCTGGTCGACCATTCCCCCGACATCATCTTCATTCTTGATGAGAACGGTCGCTTCAGCTTTGTCAATGACCAGGTCGAATCCCTGCTCCACTACCAGCGCGGAGAGCTGATCGGTGAATATTTCCTGTCCCTGGTGGAACCGGAAGACCAGGAAAAGGCCCGTTACTTCCTGGACAGTGCGCACAAGCTTGACGATATCCAGCCCTGCATCAATCTTGATCTGATTGCCCGCCAGGCCAGGGGCAGCCGCCGGCATTTCGAGGTAAGTCTGTCCCGGGTCGGACAGGAAGCCGGTCTGCAGAACGGCATGCAACACCGCTTCGACATATACGGCACTGCCCGCGACATCACGGAACAGGTCGAAGCCGAAGCATTCATCAGCTTCCAGGCCTATCATGACATCCTGACCCGGCTGCCCAACCGCTCCCTGTTCCGCGACCGGGTCAATATGGCCATCAACCGGGCCCAGCGACAAAAACAGAAACTCGCCATCCTGTTCATTGACCTGGACCGCTTCAAGGTAATCAATGACTCCCTCGGGCACACGCTGGGAGATCGCCTGCTGCAGGCAGTCAGCCGCCGCCTGAAGTCCAGCATCCGCAAAGTGGATACCCTGTCACGCTTCGGCGGCGACGAATTCACCCTGCTGTTGCCGGACATAGAGGATGGAGAGGCCGCCTTGCATGTGGCAGACAAGATACTCGACACCATCAAGGAGCCATTCCAGGTAACCGGGCATGAGATCTATATCGGGGCCAGCATCGGCATAGCCCTGTACCCTGATGCCGGAGAAAATCTTGAGACCCTGATCAAACACGCTGATATTGCCATGTACCGGGTCAAGAACACCGGAAAAAACGGCGCATTTGTCTTCAATGCAGAAATCAGTGGCGACATCTCCCGGCGACACGCCCTGGAGCAGGACTTGCGCAAGGCGGTCCAGAATGGCGAGATCAGCATCCATTACCAGCCATTGGTCGACACCCGCGATGGTCAGCTGCACGGTGTCGAGGCACTGATACGCTGGGAACATCCCGAATTCGGACAGCTGTCACCCGCCGAATTCATTCCCATCGCCGAAGACAGTCGATTGATCGTTGATATCGACCGGGAAACCCTGCGTCAGGCCTGTGAGCATGTGGTGGAGCTGCGCAAAAACACCCACCCGGACCTGAAGCTGTCGGTGAACCTCTCACCACTGGTGGTCGAGCAGTCCGATTTCATAGAACACATAGCTCAAACCCTGCGCAGCACGGGCTTTCCACCGCACTGCCTGGAGCTGGAAATCACCGAGGGCATCCTACTGAACGACCATATGGATACGGTCGAGAAGCTGGTGGCCCTGACCGGCACCGGTGTTTCCCTGGCGATTGATGATTTTGGTACCGGCTTCTCCTCACTGAGTTACCTGCAGAAATTTCCGGTAGACACCTTGAAGATCGACCGCAGCTTTGTGCACAGGCTGCACAGCAATAACGAAGACGCCTGCATCGTCAATGCGATTGTCTCCATGGCGCGCGGTCTGAAGATCAATATCGTGGCCGAGGGCGTGGAACATGAATCCCAACTCGATTACCTGCGCGCCCTGGGTTGCAATATCGTGCAAGGCTACTATTTCGGACCAGCGGCGCCACTGGATGAACTGGCCGTCAGTTATCCACTGGACCGGCCCGCGAAAAAGGCCATCCTGTCCTGAGGCGTTGCTGCCCCTTCACGGCTGCAGGCGGATGTCCTCATCCCGGGGATAGGTGATCTGGTAATAATGCTGAATGCGTTCGGTCTGCTGCGGAGCGAGCCGGAAACGCCAGAGCAGCAAGCCGGCTTCTCCGTCCACATCCGTCTCCATGGCTGGCGTGGCATCACGCGGAATCTCCACATCGATATCACTATTGCGTGAGACCGGCACCCGGTCGAGCACCTCAACCGTGACCGCCCGTTGGTGCCCGCTGCTCACCTCGA
>PWQG01000401.1 GCA_003556835.1 Gammaproteobacteria bacterium | reverse complement strand
GGTGTTCTCGCTGATCCTGCTGGCTCCTTCCTGGGGTGGCATGATCAACGGCATCATGACCCTTTCCGGTGCCTGGCATAAGCTGCGCACGGACCCGATCCTGCGCTTCCTGATCGTCGCATTGTCCTTCTACGGTCTGGCCACGTTCGAAGGCCCGATGATGTCGATCAAGACCGTCAACGCTCTCTCCCACTACACCGACTGGACCATCGGTCACGTCCACGGTGGTGCACTCGGCTGGGTCGCGATGATCTCGATTGGTTCCCTGTACGCGCTGATTCCGGCGCTGTGGGGCAAGGAAAAGATGTACTCGATCAAGGCGATCGAATGGCACTTCTGGCTCTCGACCATCGGCACCGTGATGTACATCGTGTCGATGTGGATCGCCGGCGTGATGCAGGGATTGATGTGGCGCGCGGTCAACCCCGATGGAACCCTGACCTACAACTTCGTGGAGACGCTGGTCCAGATGTATCCGTACTACTTGCTGCGGTTCGTAGGCGGCACCATCTTCTTCCTCGGCATGTTCATCATGGCCTGGAACGTCTGGAAGACCATCAGCGGCACCAAGCCTGTCGTGCACACCGTGCCGCAGACCGCGCACTGATCAGGGGGAGAAAACACCATGAGTCATGAAGTTGTTGAGAAAAACATCGGCCTGATGATCGTGCTGATCATTCTGGTGATCAGCGTGGCCGGTCTCGTACAGATCGTCCCGCTGTTTTTCCTGACCAGCACCACGCAACCCATCGAGGGCATGGAGCCCTATTCCGCTCTGGAACTGGAAGGCAGGGACGTCTACATCCGGGAAGGCTGCTACACCTGCCATTCGCAGATGATCCGCCCGTTCCGCGCCGAAACCGAACGCTACGGCCACTACTCTGTCGCGGGTGAATCCGTCTGGGATCACCCGTTCCAGTGGGGATCGAAGCGTACCGGTCCGGACCTCGCCCGTGTGGGCGGCCGGTACAGCGATGACTGGCATCGGCTGCACCTGATCGACCCGCGGGCCGTAGTGCCGGAATCGAACATGCCGGCCTACGCTTTCCTCGAGCGGCGCGAGATCAACGCGGATCTCACACCTCGCAAGATGAGGGCGCTGCAACGGCTGGGGGTCCCCTACACGGACGAGCAGATCGAGGCGTCCGCGGACGAGGTCCGGGGCATGACGGAAATGGATGCCCTGATCGCCTATCTGCAGGGACTGGGTACCGCTCTCGCACATTGGAGATAACGGATGAGCTTCGGATTTTTGCATGGCCTGCTGACCCTGCTGGTGATGATCCTGTTCCTCGGGATCGTCTGGTGGGCCTTCAGCAGCAGGCAAAAGCAGCGCTTTGACGAAGCCGCCAATCTTCCCTTTGCGGACGACAATGACCAGCCGGACCCGAAGCGGTCTCGGAAAGGAGACGAAGAATGAACGAGCACGACATGAGTACCTTCTGGCATTGGTGGGTCGTGATCCTCACGCTCGCCAACATTGCCGGGATCTACTGGCTGATCCGGTGGACCGCGAAGAAGCGGCCTGGCGAGGCCGCCGAGGGTGCGGAAACCGGACACACCTGGGATGGCCTCAGCGAGTTCAACAATCCGCTGCCACGCTGGTGGCTGTACATGTTCTACCTCACCATCGTGTTTGGCCTGATCTACCTGGTGCTGTATCCGGGCCTGGGACGCTTTGCGGGCATCCTGGGCTGGCATTCGGGGAACATGCTGAACGTCGAGGAAAGCCAGTATACCCGCGAGATGCAGCGGGCCGAGGAGCGTTATCAGCCCATCTTCGCGGCGATGGCCCAGCGTGACATCGCGACACTTGCGCGGGACCCCGATGCGTTGACGACCGGCCGCCGGCTGTATCTCAACTATTGCTCCACCTGCCATGGATCGGATGCCGGTGGTGCGACTGGATTCCCCAGCCTGATCAATGGCGTCTGGCAGTGGGGCGGTACGCCGAGTGCGATCCGGACCAGCATCGCGCAAGGCCGGCAGGCGAACATGCCGGGCTTCGGTGCATCGCTGGGTGCAGACGGCGTGGAAGAAGTGGCGCATTACGTGCTTCAGCTCTCCGGCCGTGCGGATGCCGACGCTGCCAAGGCCGAAGCGGGCCAGGCCCGGTACCAGATGTTCTGTGCCGGCTGCCACGGCATGGACGGATCCGGCATGGCGATGCTGGGTGCGCCCCCGCTGACCGAGAACGCCTGGGTCTACGGCGGTTCGCTTGCCGCGATCAAGTACACCATCGAAAACGGGCGTGCAGGTGTGATGCCGGCTTTCGAGGAACTGCTGGGTGAAGAAAGAGTGCATGTGCTGTCTGCATACATCTACAGCCTCAATCCCGATTGACCTGTAGGTAACTGAGCCAGGGCGGGCTACACTCACCGGTAGCCCGCCTTTTTTTTACCCCGCTGTACCCCACCCGATATCGAGTTACACCATGTCAGAATCCGATACGAAGCGCACGACGAAGAGCACGCCCGCCCCCGCGGAGGGCCTGGAAACGGAGTTTTACGCCAAGCACGAGAAGATTTACCCGCGACAGGTTCACGGCCTGTTTGCAAAGCTGCGAGTCACGGCATTACTCGTTCTGCTCGGCATTTACTACGGGCTGCCCTGGATACAGTGGGAGGGCCGGCAGGCGGTCCTGTTCGACCTGCCCGAGCGCAAGTTCCACGTATTCGGGCTGACCTTCTGGCCGCAGGACTTCTTCCTGCTCGCGCTGCTGCTGGTGATCGCGGCGCTGTCGCTGTTCTTCTTCACCGCGCTGGCCGGGCGGCTCTGGTGCGGCTATGCCTGTCCGCAGACGGTCTGGACCGAGGCGTTTCTTCGCATCGAACGCTGGTTCGAGGGTGACCGCGCGAAACAGATGAAGCTGGACAAGGCGCCGTGGACGAAGGAGAAAATCCTGCGCAAGACCGGCAAGCACACCGTCTGGGCGCTGTTTGCGCTGTTCACCGGCCTGACCTTCGTCGGCTACTTCGTACCCATCGCCGATCTGATTCCCCGTTTCCTGACCCTGAACACCGGTGGCTGGGAGACCTTCTGGGTCCTCTTTTACGGCTTTGCGACCTGGGGCAACGCAGGCTTCATGCGCGAGCAGGTCTGCATCTATATGTGCCCGTATGCGCGCTTCCAGAGCGCGATGTTCGACAAGGATACGCTGGTCATCTCCTACGACGAGGAACGCGGCGAACCGCGGGGCCCGCGCCGGCGTGGCTCCGATTACAAGGCCAAGGGTCTGGGCGACTGCATTGAATGCACGCTGTGTGTGCAGGTCTGCCCGACCGGCATCGATATCCGCGATGGCCTGCAATACCAGTGCATCGGCTGTTCGGCCTGCGTCGATGTCTGTGATGAGGTCATGGACAAGATGGGCTACCCGAGAGGACTGGTGCGCTACACGACGGAAAACGCGATGGCCGGAAAGCCCGCCAAAGTGCTGCGACCGCGCGTGTTGCTCTATGGCACCCTGCTGCTGGTGCTGCTGGCCGGCTTCGTTTACGGTGTCTCCGCACGCAGCGAAGTGGGTATTGACGTGATTCGCGACCGTAACGTGCTCTACCGGG
>PWQG01000128.1 GCA_003556835.1 Gammaproteobacteria bacterium | reverse complement strand
AGGCCGCCGAGGCCGCGCTGGAGGAGCCGCGGGCCTTGATGATGGCCGCGCCGCGCTGCTGTACTGTCGGGATGAAGTCATTGACCATCCAGTCATGATCCACCAGATCAATGGCCTTCTTGCCGTCGACCGTGGTGTGGTGGATATCCGGATACTGGGTGGCGGAATGGTTGCCCCAGATGATCATGCTGTTGACATCGGTGCTGTGCTTGCCAGTCTTTTCAGCCAGCTGGGCAATTGCGCGATTGTGGTCGAGTCGGGTCATGGCCGTGAACTGACCCGGATCCAGGTCGGGTGCATTGCGATAGGCAATCAGGGCATTGGTATTGGCCGGATTGCCCACGACCAGCACTTTCACATCACGACTGGCATGATCATTGAGCGCCTTGCCCTGCACCGAGAAAATGGCGGCATTGGCTTCCAGCAGATCCTTGCGCTCCATGCCGGGGCCGCGCGGGCGGGCACCAACCAGCAATGCATAATCGGCATCCTTGAAGCCCACATTCGGATCATCGGTCTGTACGATGTCATGCACCAGTGGGAAGGCACAGTCCTCGAGCTCCATGGCCACCCCTTTCAGGGCATCCAGAGCCGGGGTGATTTCCAGCAACTGGAGGATGACCGGCTGGTCCTTGCCCAGCATTTCGCCGCCGGCGATCCTGAACAGCAGTGAATAACTGATTTGTCCGGCTGCCCCGGTGACAGCTACGCGTACGGGTGCTTTCATAATGCTCTCTGATCCTTCTAGACTGGATGGATGGGAATCTTGTCTTGCAAAATCAAGGCGTCAGAGTATATCACTTACGCGATGAACATGGCATCGCCGTAGCTGAAGAAGCGGTAGCGCTCACGCACGGCCTCCGCGTAGGCTGCCATCACCCGGTCCCTTCCGGCAAAGGCACTGACCAGCATGATCAGGGTCGACTCGGGCAAATGGAAGTTGGTGATCATGGCATCGACCACCCGGAACTCATAGCCCGGATAGATGAAAATATCGGTCTCGCCCTGATAGGCAGAAAGCGGCCCCGGTCCACCCCGCTGCGCTGCTGACTCCAGGCTGCGCACCGAGGTTGTGCCCACGGCCACCACCCGTCCACCACGCTGGCGGCAGGCGGCAATCTGTTCGCACGCTTTCTCGGGCACATGAATCCATTCGCTGTGCATGACATGGTCACTGATGTTGTCCACCCGCACCGGCTGGAAAGTTCCTGACCCCACATGCAGGGTAACAAAAGCCGATTCGATACCCTGCTCACGCAACTTCGCCAGCAGGGCCTGGTCAAAATGCAATCCAGCGGTGGGAGCGGCCACTGCACCGGCATGCTTGCCATAAACCGTCTGATAACGGGAGTGATCCGATACTTCGTCTTCACGTTGGATGTAGGGCGGCAATGGTATGTGCCCATAATCGTCCAGCAGCTCCGGTAGCACGGCGTCGGTGACAAAACGCAAACGGTAGAAAGGCTCCTGTCTTCCCAGCACTTCAATTACCAGGGGGTCACCAGAGCCGTCACGTGGGGGAATCAGCAATCGTGCGCCAGGACCGGGAGATTTGCTGACTCGCAGTTGCGCCAGTGCCTCCTGCGGGCCGGTGATGCGCTCGATCAGCACCTCGACCCGGCCGCCGGTTTCCTTGTGACCCAGCAGGCGAGCGGCGATCACACGGGTATTGTTGAACACCAGCAGGTCTTCAGGCTGCAGCAGATCCGGCAACTCATGAAAGATCCGATGCTCGATATGCCCGCTGTCGCGACCCAGGCAAAGCAGGCGGCTGTCACTGCGCGTATCCTGCGGGTGGTAGGCAATCAGGTCTTCGGGCAGCTCATAGTGGAAATCGGAAAGTTGCATCTCGGGTCTCGACCGGGCAGGTATCGTGCAGGGAAATCAGGCGCGCAAGTTTGCATGAAAAATCCAGAGATTGCCAGACAGGGAGATGTTGCTATAATGCGCCCTCTCATCCTTGCCGGGGTGGCGAAATTGGTAGACGCGTCGGATTCAAAATCCGATTCTAGAGATAGAGTGCCGGTTCAAGTCCGGCCCCCGGTACCAAATTCCAGTTCGTGTAGCCCGTCGACCTGCCTCCGGGCCACATGCCCCGTTTAACCGAAACAACAGGACAGTCGATGACTCACTACAAGATCGCAATGCTCGACGGCGACGGCATTGGCCCGGAAATCATGGCGGAAGCCGAAAAAGTGCTGAATCTGGTCGCCGAGCGCAACGCCGTGGAATTCGAGCTCATTCACACCCCCTTTGGCGCCAGTGCCTACTTCGAATGCGGACACCCCTTCCCGGAACAGACCATTGCGATCTGTGATGACGCGGATGCCATCCTCAAGGGCCCCATTGGACTCAACCACGAGGATTCACAGAAGATTCCCGTCGACATGCAACCGGAACGTGGCGCCCTGCTACCGCTGCGCAAGCGCTACAACACCTGGGGCAACTTCCGCCCGGTCTTCCTGCCGCCCGGTCTTGCCCACTTCTCACCGATCAAGCCGGAGATCATCGGCGATGGCATCGACATAATGATCATTCGCGAGCTCGTGGGCGGCCTGTATTTCGGTGAAAAAGAAGTCGGCGTCAACGACAGGGGCCTGCGTTATGTACGCGAAACCCTGGAATACGACGAGGAACAGATCCGCCGCATTGCCAAGGTGGCCTTTGAGACCGCCCAGCGCCGCAAGAAAGTGCTGCACAACATCCACAAGAGCAATGTGCTGAAATCCAGCGTGCTGTGGAACGAGGTCATGGAGGAAGTCGGCAAGGATTTCCCGGACGTGCGCCTGGAACACATCCTGGTCGACGCCGCAGCCACCTATCTCTGCCTGAACCCGGGACGCTTCGACGTCATGGTCATGGAGAACATGTTCGGTGACATCCTCAGCGACCAGGGCGGCGGCATCCTCGGCTCCCTGGGCCTGATGCCCTCCGCCTGCGTGGGCGATGAAAAGGCCTATTACGAGCCCTCCCATGGCTCAGCACCGGACATCGCCGGCCAGAACGTGGCCAACCCCTACTCCATGATCGGCTCCGTGGCCATGATGCTGGAGATGAGTTTTGGCATGCAGGACGAGGCGAAGAACGTCTGGCATGCAATGCAGAGTGTGTTTGCCCAGGGGTATTCGACGCCGGATCTGTCCCGGCCTGGGAGTGATGTGAAGTTGATTGATACGCGGTCGTTTGGGGATCTTGTTGTTTCCGAGCTGGCCAAGACTTCTGTCTGACTTTGTTATGTGGTACTTAGCCCGGGCTGAGGGGAGGGTGTGTCGGTTCTGGACGCGCTTCAGCTCTTGCCTGAATCAGGATTCAGGCAAGAGCTGACCCATCCCTGGGTCGCTCGACTGTCGTTTCCGACCGCCATGGATGGCGGGAGTGCAGGTTATGCAGGAGCAATTACCTGCCCTGGCGACAGACGGTCCTGAACCGTCACACCCTCCCCACAGCCCTGACGACTGTGCCAACCGGAAGGCTGAAGGGATGTTGGGGGGAGGGTCACACGGCAAGCCTGTCAGTTAGTATCACTACTTTCGCTGGACGTCGGCTGATCAGTTCTGGCAGGGTT
>PWQG01000301.1 GCA_003556835.1 Gammaproteobacteria bacterium | reverse complement strand
CCTTCACGGGTAGGAATTTTCCTGTTCCTGATTAATGTCTGTCCCGAATTTTGTTGCGCCCGGCGCGGGATGATTAGAGTCTGTATCGGGCCGGGCAAGCGCGGCACGGGTGACCATGAGCCCGGTCCCGGTAGCCAGGCCGCGTGGGTCGGCTCAAATAGCAGGACGAAAGCCCCCGCCTGGTAGCCCAAGATGAACGGCCGGGGGCTTTTCGACGCTTTTCCAGCAGAGAGTTCGGGCGATTCGGCGGCGCTTATTGCGCTTGTAGCTATGTAACGCATCATGTTACGCTTTGACCGTGATTCGCTCGTTCCGCCATAAGGGTTTGCGTCGCTTGTTAGAAACCGGACACAGCCCAAAGGTACCGCCGGAAATGCAAGCGCGCTGCCTGCGGCTGTTGGATGTCTTGAATGGTGCTATCGCTCCAAACGACATGAATCTGCCCGGTTTCTATTTTCACAAGCTGAAAGGTGAGCCGGATCGTTACTCGGTTCGGGTGACAGGCAACTGGCGACTGACATTCCGTTGGGGTGACGGTGACGCACTCGACGTAAATCTGGAGGACTACCACTGATGAATCCGCAAAGAATGCCAACCCACCCAGGCGCTGTATTGCGCGAAGACATATTGCCTGCCATGGAGATCTCGGTTACCGAACTTGCCCGCGGCCTGCGCATGTCTCGCCAAAGCCTGCATCGAATTCTGGCCGAAGAACAGCCCATCACG
Source organism: Gammaproteobacteria bacterium (assembly GCA_003556835.1). Classification (GTDB taxonomy): domain Bacteria; phylum Pseudomonadota; class Gammaproteobacteria; order Pseudomonadales; family Pseudohongiellaceae; genus PWQG01. The sequence goes on along the minus strand of PWQG01000301.1, from coordinate 2,841 downwards.
CCGGCGACTGCCTTGAAGCTGGCCCGCTTGCTGAACACTAGCCCGGAAATGTGGCTGAACATGCAGCGTGACCGCGATCTTTGGGAACAGCAGCGAAAGCTGGCGAAGGAGCTACGAGGTATCAAGCCCATTGCCGCCTGACTTTGAGACACGAAAAAATTCATTGCAGGGAATGCACCGCCTGGTATCGTCGCGAATCGACTAACCGGCCGCTCGGCTGCGGTGTCGTGGTGGCGGTATTTGCCCAAAATCCTGCCGGGTCAGCATGATGTTTAACTGCGGTTCCCGGGCTTGACGCTTTAGGCCATCAGGTATTACCTTGTTTATTCGAGCAACACTTCTGCAGGCGACCACATGTCAACGACACTCACAGTCAAAGGGCAAGTCACTATCCCTAAGCACATTCGCGAGGCGCTGGGCTTGAAGCCCGGCATGCCGGTGGACTTTGCGGTCAACCGCGATGGTGAAGTGGTAATCCGCGAAGCGGATGATCCTGCCGGCCGGAGGCCAGATCGTTTCGAGGCCGCGCGGGGCAAGGCGGACATTCGCTGGCGCACGGACGAGCTGATGGCACTGCTGCGTGACGCGCCCTGATGCTGGTCGACTCGAATGTACTGATCGACGTCCTTGAAAACGATCCGGACTGGGCCGACTGGTCGGTTGGGCAACTGCGGGCGCAGTCCAGGGTTCACCAATTGATCATCAACCCGATCATCTACGCCGAGCTGTCGCTGACATTTTCCACCGTCGAGGCACTGGACCAGGTGCTGGAAGACATGGAATTGCCCGTTGTCGAGATCCCGAAGCCCGCTCTGTTTCTGGCCGGGAAGGCCTTCGTGCAGTACCGGCGCAACCAGGGCACGAAAAGTCATGTGCTGCCGGATTTTTTTATCGGTGCCCACGCTGCGGTCAGCGGACAGCCCGTATTGACGCGGGATACCCGGCGATACAAGACTTATTTTCCGAGTATCCGCCTGGTGGCACCGGATTGATTGAAAAAATTCCCGGACGTCTGCCAGTCGCCGTGCCGCAAATTCGAGGACATGCAGAAAGGAATGCGTTGGAGAGGACTTGCTGGAGTTGGCTTGCTCGACGAAACCGGCTTGCAGTCATCCCGCGAAATCAATACCAATTGGCAGTCCGTAGGCCCGGAACGCGTCCGAATTCGCCAGCGTTTCGCGTCACCAAAGTGGCTCCCTCGGCCAACGCGGTACCGGCAATCAAGGTATCCATGGGCCCGATCGGCTCTCCTCTCGCCTCCAGGTAGGCACGAATTCGTGCGGATTCACGAGCTGCCTTCGGATCGAACGGTAAAACTCGCACGACATCCAGCAGTTCCGCCAGCTGCTTCATGCGCTTGTCCGGTTCGCTCGACTTGGCAATCCCTGTTTCCAGTTCGAACAGCACGATAGCTGGAATCGCGATCCGCGCCGGGGCGACTTTCAGCAGATTGTGAGCGACCTTGCCTTGATCCCTGAAAAAATAGATGAGAGTGTTCGTGTCCAGCGCGTAGACCGTCATAGGTCCTCCCGCTCGATGTCCTTTCCAGTTTGTGGTGGGCGCTCGACATCATCCCAAGTTCCCGGTAGCTCCCGGATCGACTGGGGCCAGGTCGTCAGCGCATAGCTTCCGATCGCCTCGGCAACCCAGCGACTGACCGGCACCCCGGCACTTCGCGCTGCCATCCTGACCCGGCGCTCGCTGTCATCATCCAGATAAATCGTGATTTGGCCCATGAGCGAAACTCCTATCGTATATGTGCACTTATAATTATATCATCCGGCCAGGATCAGGGCCGATGCCGGCGCCTTCAAATTCCAGGACAGGTACCATCTGGAGTCTTAAGTTTGTGGGTTCGGCCTTTACCGATCACGGCAACGACGGGTGTCCCGGGCCTCAGGCATCGCTCAGGGTCAAAAAAATCGCGCTACAATTGAATTACGCTGTAACACATAAAGGGTCGTGAAGTGACTGACGCAACGTTCACTTTTCGGGTCGATGCAAAACTGAAAAAGCAGTTCGCCTCAGCGGCCAGCGCTCGGGATCGCAGTGGCGCGCAGCTTTTGCGTGATTTCATGCGCGAGGTGGTGAAACAACAGCAGTATGGAATGGCGCAGGATGCATGGTTTCGGGAACAGGTTGGGATCGGTCTGGACGCTGCCAATGCCGGAGAAGTGCTCTCCAACGATGAGGTCGAGGCCGAAGCGGCGGCCTGGCGCGCGGAAATTCGTCGCAAGCTGGCTGACCCGACGGCGTGAAGCTGGTCTGGTCTCGGCCTGCCGCCGCTGACCGTCGGGAGATTCGCAGCTGGATCGCCCAGGACAATCCGGCAGCCGCTCTGCGTCTGGATCAACGGCTTTCGGAGGCGGCTCAGCACCTCGTCGATCATCCCGATTTAGGCCGGCCCGGTCGATTACCGGGTACCCGCGAATTGGTCATTCACCAGAACTACATTCTGGTCTATGACCTGATTGATGACCTCGTGCGCGTATTGCGGATACTGCATGCGGCCAGGCAATGGCCTGTCGGCGAGCCCGAGTAGTCAGGCCGGGCTGGCTTCAGTGTCTTCGAATATGGTCGCGCGATCAAGGCTCAGATCGATGCTGGACAGTTCCAGGGGGGCATCGCCTTGCGGGGCGTGCAGTACCCACTGGTTTTCAGCGTTGCGTCGATAGAGTTCCACCCGGCTGCTGTCGGGGTCGACCAGCAGGTATTCACTCAGACTGGGGATGCGGCGGTAAGCGGCGAACTTTTTGCCGCGGTCGAAGGCTTCGGTGCTTGGTGACAATATCTCGACAATCAGAATGGGTGCCAGTTTATCCATGTCGCGCTGGTGATCGG
>PWQG01000446.1 GCA_003556835.1 Gammaproteobacteria bacterium | reverse complement strand
GTGGGCCGCCTGATTCCCGCCGGTACCGGCCTGACCTACCACGCGTCTCGCAAGAAGCAGGCGCGAGTTGGTGAAGAGGAATCCGGAGTCAGTGCCAGCGATGTTGAAGCAGCCCTGACCGAGGCGCTCAAAAGCGAGGGTTGATGCCTCGCTTTTGTAACAGTCGATGAAATTTGGTTGACTGCGGGGTGCGGGATCTTTAGAATCTCGCATCCTTTATCCTCCGTATTCTTGCGTATGCGCACTTGTGCTGGCGACGCCGATACGGGATCAGACAGAATATCAGTACAAACAAAATGTAGGAGTTATGAATGGCAACGATTAACCAGTTGGTGCGCAAGCCGAGAAAGAGCCGCGTGGCCAAAAGCGACGTGCCGGCCCTGCAAGGCTGCCCGCAACGACGCGGCGTATGCATGCGAGTGTATACCACAACCCCGAAGAAGCCGAACTCGGCACTGCGTAAGGTCTGCCGTGTGCGTCTGACCAACGGTTATGAAGTGACCTCCTACATAGGCGGTGAAGGCCATAACCTGCAAGAACACTCCGTGGTTCTGATTCGCGGTGGTCGTGTAAAGGACTTGCCAGGTGTGCGTTATCACACCGTGCGTGGCAGTCTCGACACCTCCGGTGTGAACGACCGCAAGCAGGGCCGTTCCAAATATGGTGCCAAGCGACCCAAGAGCTGAGTTCGGGGTACGTGAATACACATCCGTCCGCCCGGACGGATGTTTTTTATCAGTAAGGCCATGTGTCCGGATCATCCGGGGAATCATGGGGTCTCCTGAATTGTGAGGAAAATATGCCAAGAAGACGCGAAGTCCCGAAACGTGAAGTGCTGCCCGATGCAAAATACGGCAGTAAAGTGCTTGCCAAATTCATGAATCATGTCATGGAAAGCGGCAAGAAGTCGGTTGCCGAGAGCATCGTTTATGGTGCCCTGGATACGGTCAAGGAAAAGACCGGCAATGATCCTCTGGAAGCCTTCGAAGCAGCGCTGGAAGCCATCGCGCCCATGGTGGAGGTCAAGTCTCGCCGTGTGGGCGGCGCCACCTATCAGGTGCCGGTGGAAGTCCGTCCCGAGCGTCGCAATGCCCTGGCTATGCGTTGGTTGGTGGAGCACGCACGCAAGCGTGGCGAGAAAGCGATGTCTCTGCGCTTGGCCGGCGAGATTGCCGATGCCTCACAGGGTCGCGGCAGCGCGGTCAAGAAGCGTGAAGACGTGCATCGCATGGCTGAAGCCAACAAAGCGTTCTCGCATTATCGTTTCTGATCTGCCTAAGACAGGGCGAATCACATCATTCAATCAATTTAACGCGAAATAGGTGCAATTGTGGCCAGAAAAACTCCTTTGAGCCGATATAGAAATATTGGTATTTGTGCTCACGTGGATGCCGGTAAAACCACGACAACAGAACGGGTACTTTTCTACACCGGTATTTCCCACAAGCTCGGTGAAGTTCATGATGGCGCGGCTACCATGGACTGGATGGAGCAGGAGCAGGAGCGTGGTATCACCATCACCTCGGCTGCAACCACCTGTTTCTGGCAAGGTATGGCCGGGCAGTTCGAAGAGCACCGCGTCAATATCATTGACACGCCCGGACACGTGGATTTCACGATTGAAGTGGAGCGTTCCCTGCGGGTGCTTGACGGTGCTGTTGTGGTGCTTTGTGGTTCTTCCGGGGTCCAGCCCCAGACCGAGACTGTCTGGCGTCAGGCCAACCGGTACGAAGTGCCCCGCATGGTCTTTGTCAACAAGATGGACCGGGCCGGTGCCGACTTCCTGCGTGTGGTCAATCAGCTCAAGGAACGCCTGAACGCTGTGCCGGTTCCGCTGCAGCTGACAATCGGCAGCGAGGAAGACTTCCGCGGCGTGGTCGACCTCGTCAAGATGAAGACGATCATCTGGAGCGAGGCAGACCAAGGCGCTTCGTTTGAATATGAAGACATTCCCGCTGAAATGCAGGCCGACTGCGAAAAGTGGCGCGAACATCTCATTGAGAGCGCGGCAGAAGCCGATGACGAGCTGATGAACAAGTACCTCGAAGGCGGCGAGCTGACCGAGGAAGAAATCAAGAAGGGCATCCGTGCGCGGACCCTGGCCAATGAGATTGTGCCGGTTCTGGGTGGTTCGGCCTTCAAGAACAAGGGTGTGCAGGCGGTACTGGATGCCGTGATCGAATACCTGCCTTCACCTACAGAGGTGAAGAGCATTGAGGGCGAGTTGTCCGATGGCACCGTGGTATCGCGCAAGTCTGATGACGACGAGCCTTTTTCGGCCCTGGCGTTCAAGATCGCTACCGATCCCTATGTGGGAACCCTGACTTTCTTCCGTGTCTACTCCGGCGTATTGCGTTCCGGTGATGCGGTTTATAACCCGCTCAAGAGCAAGAAGGAGCGGGTCGGTCGTATGGTGCAGATGCACTCGAACAACCGGGAAGAGATCAAGGAAGTGCGGGCCGGTGATATTGCTGCTGCGGTAGGCCTCAAGGATGTGACAACTGGTGAGACACTTTGTGATGTGGATAACCATATTACACTGGAGCGGATGGATTTCCCGGATCCGGTGATTTCGGTGGCGGTTGAGCCGAAGACCAAGGCGGATCAGGAGAAAATGGGCGTTGCCCTCGGCAAGCTGGCCCAGGAAGATCCTTCCTTCCGTGTTGAAACGGACGAAGAGTCCGGGCAGACCATCATTTCCGGTATGGGTGAGCTTCACCTGGATGTACTGGTTGATCGCATGCGCCGTGAGTTCGGTGTGGAAGCAAACATCGGCAAGCCTCAGGTGGCGTACCGCGAAACCATCCGCAAGATCGTTGAAGTGGAAGGCAAGCACGTCAAGCAATCCGGTGGTCGTGGTCAGTACGGTCACGTCTGGTTGCGCCTTGAGCCGCTGGACCCGGATGCGGAATACGAGTTCGAGAACAAGATTGTTGGCGGCACGATTCCCAAGGAATTCATTCCGGCCGTCGACAAGGGTGTTCAGGAGCAGATGAAGAATGGTGTGCTGGCCGGTTATCCGCTGCTGGCAATGAAGGTCACTCTGTATGATGGCTCCTTCCACGATGTGGATTCCAGCGAGATGGCGTTCAAGGTGGCCGGCTCATTGGCGCTCAAGAAAGGCGCCCTGCTGGCTGACGCGGCCCTGCTGGAGCCGATCATGAGTGTCGAGGTGGTCACGCCGGAAGAGAACATGGGTGATGTCATGGGCGACCTCAACCGCCGTCGCGGCATGGTCCAGGGTATGGAAGACAGCAGTTCCGGCAAAATCATTGATGCCGAGGTGCCGTTGTCGGAGATGTTCGGCTACGCCACCGACCTGCGTTCCATCAGCCAGGGTCGTGCGACCTACACCATGGAATTCCTGAAGTATGGTGAAGTCCCGTCCAACATTGCGGAAAGCATCATTAACAACGGATAAGTACTGATATTGTAACGAGGTGATATCGTGGCGAAGGCAAAGTTTGAAAGAAAGAAGTTACACGTCAACGTAGGTACAATCGGCCACGTGGACCATGGCAAGACGACGCTGACAGCAGCTCTGACACGTGTGTGTCATGAGACCTGGGG